>NZ_RZOM01000360.1:0-5366 GCF_003999175.1 Mesorhizobium sp. M7A.F.Ca.ET.027.03.2.1
CGTCGACATCAAGGTCGGCGTCGCTTACGGCAGCGACGTCAAGCAGGTTCATGCCGTCCTGCTGGAGATCGCCCGCAGCCACCCGATGGTGCTGAAGAACCCCGAACCCTTCGTGCTGTTTTCCAATTTCGGCCCTGCCGCCCTGGAATTCGAGATCCGCGTGTTCCTGGCCGATGTGATGAATGGCAACATCGCGCAGAACGACATCCGTTTTGCCGTCCTCGAAAAATTCAGCAGCGAACACATCGAGATGCCCTCGACGCCGCGCGCCGTGGTCGAGGCCCATAAGCCCAAGGCGTGGCCGACAGACGACGACAAGATCGAGGCCGACTTCGCCGAACAGGAGCAGATAAAGGCCGAAGCCGAGGCGGAGAAGAAGCGGCTGGTCAAGTCCCGCAAGAAGCCAGATCCGGACTAAGCTGGGACTCCGTCGACCTTGATCCTGCCGGAACCGATTGCGGCATGAATGCGGCATTCAGTTGCGGTTCAGCTTCCATCTCCTATAAGCTCCCATGCAAAGGCGAAATTGCCTTGCGAAATGCAACAGAGGCGGTGGGAACACCGATATTGCACCATGTGGAAGTCTCTCGTCGCTGCCGTCGCCCTGGTCGCCGCCATCGGCTCGGTCCATGCCGCAAGCGCGGTCAACAAGGACGCCGAGACCCGCACGCTGGTCGTGACCGAGGGCGGCAGCAAGACCGACCTCGCGCTGGCTGGTGGCGAAACGGTTGAGTTCTGCCCGAATGGCTGTTTCGTCACCTTGCCGAACGGCGACCTCGAAGCTCTGACCGGTTCGGAAACCATCGAAATCTCGGGCGGCGTCGCCCGAATCAGGTAATTCCGGTTGCATATCTTGAGGGCCGGGCATTTGCTCGGCCTTTTATTGTTTCCGGTAGCAGTTGCTTAACAATGACGCCGGAAATACCGTCACGGCAGCCGTCTGCAACCGGGCGTTTTAACGTTCGCTGCGCCATCGCCCGCTATACCAGCCTCAAGACGCCGGAAAGCGGCGCGCAACTCTACGCGGGCAGGGCAGAACGGACATGGATGCGCGGTCGGACAGGAACGCAATACCGCTTGCGGTCGATCTCGACGGCACGCTGATCGCGACCGATCTGTTGTGGGAAGGGCTGTTCATCCTTCTCAAGAAGAACCCGCTCTATATCTTCCTGGTACCGTTCTGGATCGCCGGCGGGCCGGCGCGGCTGAAGCAGGCAATCGCGCAACGCATCGACATCGATCCGGCATCGCTGCCCTATCGCGAAGTGCTGCTTTGCCGCCTCCGGACCGAACACGCCGAGGGCCGCAAGATCGTGCTGGCGACCGGTACGCCGCGCAAGTTCGCCGACGCCATCGCGGCCCATCTCGGCATTTTCGACCAGGTGCTGGCCACCGATGGTCTCGCCAATCTCACCTCGGGCAGGAAGCGCGCTTCGCTGATCGCAGCCTATGGCGATGGCGGTTTCGACTATGCCGGCAACAGCCGTCACGATCTCCAGGTCTTCGATGCAGCGCGCAACGCGATCGTCGTCGCGCCCGACCGCCATGCCGCGCGCTGGCAGGCAGCGCATGGCGCCGAGACGATGCCGGCGCCGAAGCCGACTTTGCGGACCATCGTCAAGATGCTGCGTGTCCATCAGTGGCTGAAGAATTCGCTGATCGCAGTGCCGATGGTGCTCTCGCATGAATATTTCAACACCGACATGATCTGGCAGTGCCTGCTGGCATTCGTCTCGTTCAGTGCGGTGGCATCGGCCATCTATATCCTCAACGATTTCTTCGACCTCGCGCTCGATCGCAAACACCTCACCAAGCGCAACAGGCCGTTCGCCAGCGGTGCGCTGTCGATCCCGTTCGGACTTGGCGCGATCGCGGTGCTTCTGGCGATCGGCATCGGCACCGGGCTGTTCCTGTCGCCCGAATTCATGGCTGTGCTCGGCGGCTATATGGTTGTCACCACTGCCTATTCGCTGTCGTTCAAGCGCATGCTGCTGGTCGATGTGCTGACACTCGCCGGCCTTTACACGATCCGCGTCCTGGCCGGTGCGGCGGCGACCGGCGTCGACGTCTCGTTCTGGCTGCTGGCCTTCTCTATCTTCTTCTTCCTGTCGCTGGCGCTGGTGAAGCGCTTCGTCGAACTGCGCACCACCGCCATTCCGCCTGGCGAGCGCATTGCCGGCCGCGGCTATCGCACCGAAGACCAGGAGATCGTCGCCCAGGCCGGCATGGCTTCGGCCTTCTCCTCGGCGCTGGTGCTGGCGCTCTACATGGACAGTGTCGCGGTGCGCGAGCTCTATCCGCATCCGTGGCTGATTTGGCCGCTGGCGCCGATCGTGCTTTATCTCACCATGCGCGTCTGGATCCTGGCACGCCGCAACGAGATGCATGACGATCCGGTCGTCTTCATCATCCGCGACTGGCGCAGCCAGATCGTGGTGCTGATCGGTGCGGTGATGCTGGTCATCGGGGGCTGGTAGGCATGGCCGCCGAACGTTTCCCGAGCTTTGGCCTTGCTACGCCGCCGGCGCCGCGCGCTATCGGTGCCGACGAGGCTATCTCGCTGCTGAAGAGCGGTCAGGCCAAGCCAGCGTCGCTGCTTGCCTATGGCAATGGCCGCTCCTACGGCGATTCCTGCCAGAACGGGGCCGGCGCGGTCGTCGACATGCGTTCGCTGAACCGGATTCGTGCCTTCAACGCCGAAACCGGTGTTCTCGAGGCGGATGCCGGCGTGCTGTTGTCCGACATCATCGCCCACGCTGCCCCACACGGCTTCTTCCCGGCGGTTGTGCCCGGTACCCAATTCGTCACGCTGGGTGGCGCCATCGCAAACGACGTGCATGGCAAGAACCATCATCGGCGCGGCACATTCGGGTGCCATGTCGAGAGCTTCACGCTGCTCAGGTCCGACGGAAAGACCTATCGCTGTTCGGCATCGGACAATGCGTGGCTGTTTGCGGCGACGATCGGCGGCATGGGGCTGACCGGCCTCATCCTGTCGGCTTCGATCCGATTGATGCGGGTGCATTCCCTCGACATCGTCGAAAAGGCGACGCCGTTTCGTGATCTCTGCGAATTCTTCGGTTTGGCCGAGGCGGCCGATCAGGCCAATGAATATGCGGTCGCCTGGATCGACCAATTGGCCGGCGGCCGCAACAGCGGTCGCGGCCTGCTGTTCACTGGTAATCACGCCGAGCACGGCTCGCATGCCGCCTCGCGCGCCGGTGGCAATCTCTCGGTGCCGGTCCAGCCGCCGTTCAATATGCTCAACCGGCCGTTCCTGACCGCCTTCAACGCCACTTACAGGTGGAAGAAGGGCCGGTCGACGGAACCGCGCCAGGTCGGCTATCAAGGCTTCTTCTTCCCGCTCGACGGCGTGCGCGACTGGAACCGGCTTTATGGGCCGAAAGGGCTTTTCCAGCACCAGAGCGTGGTGCCGGAAGAGACGGCGCGCGAGGCCGTGCCGGCATTGCTGGTGGTTGCAAGGCAAGCCGGGCAGGGTTCCTTCCTCACCGTGCTGAAGCGCTTTGGCTCCATCCGCTCGCCGGCGCTGCTGTCGTTTCCGCGTTCCGGCTACACGCTGACACTGGATTTCCCCAACAGGGGTGCCGCGACACTGACATTGCTGCGGGAACTCGACCGCATCACGGTCGAGGCCGGCGGCGCGGTCAATCCATACAAGGACGCCCGCATGGCCGCCGAGATATTCGCCTCGTCCTTTCCCGAATGGCAGCGGCTGGAAGCGCTCCGCGACCACGCCTTCATGTCTGACTTCTGGGCGCGCACCGCGAAGAGGTTGGATGCGCGACGAGGCTCAGTCGAGGCGGCCGAATAGATAAAACTCGAATAGTTCTTGGTTAATTAAGGATTAATAACGCGATTTACTCAGAATATTGTTGGGACTTCACCAAATGTTTGCGGGTTTGTAATAGCAAGCGTGAAGGGGTGGCTTGGAACACATGAAATACATCGTCTTCATTCTCTTTACAGTCATGACCAATGCCGCCGCGCAGCTGATGCTGAAGCAAGGCATGATGTCGCTCGGGCCGATCTCGTTCGAGGGCGTCAATCCGCTCGTCAAGTTGCTGCAGATCGTTTTCAGCCCCTGGGTGTTCCTTGGCCTGTGTACCTTCGTCATCTCGATGGCATCGCATCTCTATGTGCTGTCCAAGGTCGAGCTCTCCTTCGCCTATCCGTTCCTCAGCCTCGCCTATGTTGCCGTCGCCATCTTCGCTTATTTCGTCTTCCGCGAGGACCTCAATGGCTGGCGCATCGCCGGCATCGCCTTCATCTGCGTCGGCACGGTGCTGATCGCCCAAAGTGGCCGGGATTTGGGCGAGCGAGGGCATGAAGACCAGACGGCTTCCATCACGCCTGACAAGATCCAAGCAAACGAGACTGTTCGATGAGACATGTGATTTTCGGCGGCGACGGTTTCGTCGGCCGCCATCTCGCCCCGAAACTTGTGGCCGATGGTGAAGAGGTCGTCGTCGCCGATATCGTCAAGAGCGACCTGCCGCATTACCGCACTGTCCGCTTTGTCCAGTGCGACGTCATCGATCCGGCATCGGTCGCGGCGGTTGGGCTGAAGGCCGACGACATGGTCTACAATCTGTCGGCCAAGATGCTGTCGCCGATCCAGGTGCGCGCCAAGCGGCACGATTTTTTCTTCCCGGTGAATTTTCATGGGACCGAGCACATCATGCAGGCCATGGACAGAGCCGGTGCGTCAAAACTCGTCCACTACACGACCGACATGATCTACGGCCACACGGTCACGCAGCCGATGACCGAGGAGCACCCGGTGGCGCCGCTGGGCGAATATGGCTGGTCGAAGCAGAAGACAGAGGAGCTTGCCGCCGAATGGCGCAAGCGCGGCATGTCGATCTCGCTGTTTCGCCCGCGCCTGATCATCGGCCCAGGCCGGCTCGGCATCCTGGAAAAGCTGTTCAAGCTGATCGACTGGAATTTTCCGGTGCCGATGATCGGTTCGGGCAGGAACCCTTATCAGTTCATCTCGGTGTTCGACTGCGCCGAGGCCGCGCGCGCGGCCTGGAAGGCCGGTGTGCCTAATGAGGCCTATAATCTGGGTTCGCTCAACCCGCCGCCGGTCAAGAAATTGCTCGGCGATCTGATCCGGCATGCCGGCTCGAAATCGATCTTGATCCCGACACCGGGCTGGGCGGTCAAGCGCACGCTGGACCTGCTCGACCTCTTGAACATGCCGATCATGGACCCGGAACAGTATCTGATCGCCGACGAGGACTGCGTGCTCGACGTGTCCAAGGCCGGGCGTCAGCTCGGCTGGGTGCCGCAATATCGCGACGAGGACATGCTGATCGCCGCCTACAGCGAGTACCGCGCAAAGA
>NZ_RZOM01000361.1:0-5339 GCF_003999175.1 Mesorhizobium sp. M7A.F.Ca.ET.027.03.2.1
TGGTAAGGGCCATGGACGACACTCCGATAAGCGCGCGGTGCTCTACGCTTGCTGCACTGCAATATCAAGTTCCGTCACGTAATGTCTGCCGTCTCGCCTGTCGTTGCTCGCCTTGGTAGACTCGCCAGCCCGCAGCCCTACCGAGCAGCAATAGCGCCCCGGCAGAACCCTCAATCGCCCAGATCAATGAATGGTTATCGCCCACAGTGCCCCCCCGCGATGCGGCCGATGGCGACCAGGGTGTCGTGGGCGCACAAGGATGGCGCTTTCCTGATGACGCCGTGCTCCAGGTGTGATCGCACCGTTGCTGCGCAAGCCATTTACTTGCTCGTCCCAGCGAGGACCGTGGCCAACTGGAACGCAGGGCCACGCCGCTCACCGGCCGCACTTTGCGGCGCAGATAACGATTCGATCTCCGCGGCGAGATTCTGGTTGAAGAAGCCACCAAGCTTGTCGAAGGACACACGGTCGTAATATCGACATGCCAGTATCCGCAACCCAGAAAAGCTCCTTGGGCTCCGCTGCGCGCGCCACGAACAACCCGATCTTCTCTGCGAAGAGGACGCCGTAATCCTTCAGGTTGAAGCCAAACCGGGGGGCGGCCGTGACGTATGGGCGAAGGGCTAGGAGGCGGGTTCGGTGAGGAACGGCATTGATGTCCACGCCGTCTCCTGGAAAGACAGAGGAATGCGGTGTCACCGACTGGCGCCGGAGGTTGATCCGGTGATTAGGAGGAGCACTCGTTGTCGGATTCTCGACGATGTCGGACATCTGACACAACGCTGCCAGAGCGATCACGTTGTTCCGAAACGATTTTCCCAGTTGGCACGACAATTGCGGTCCTATGCGCAAAAGCACTGCGATGCCGCACCGACTGGAAGAACTCATCAATGATCACGCTTTTCGAACATGTGGGCGCCGCTACCAACACTAAGCGTTCCCGATCAAACGGAAGCCTCTATCCCTTCTTTCTGAAGGCTGTCCGGACATGAACGCATTTGATGTCCGTCCAACGCTGGATGCTCCCGACGACGATCTCTATCTTTGGCTTGAAGATGTGGAAGGCGAGCGGGCACTTGCCTGGGCCGCCGGCCAGTCGGCAAAGACCCTGAAGCACTTCAGTGGAACGCAGTTCGAGCGCGACCGCGCGACTCTGAAGGCAGGCCTGTTCCCTAAGCGGCGTCGCATCTCCCCCGGCCGAGTCGCATGGCTTGAATCCGATATCAGGGCTTGGATGGAAACTAGATCTGAGAGCCGCACCGCATGAATGTAGCCTCCCAATATCTTCTCCCGTCTGTGGCGCATCACGAAGCCGGGCACGCGGTGGCCGCCATCGTTTTGCACCGTCAGATGTTCGACGACGACCGTGAACTCCCTGCTTTCTCAAGTGTTAGTATTTACCCCGACGCCGGTGACGGAGAGTGCGGTGGTTTTGTCGAAGGCACGGTTTTCTATTCAGCGCAAGGATTCACCTCGGAGCTAAAGCCGATTTTCGAGAACGATATGGATCGACATTTCCAACGCGATGAAGCGATCCAAGAGATAGTTGCGTGTCTGGCAGGTCCTTTTGCAGAATCCGCATTCGAAGGCTATCTGGACCCGCGCGATATGGCGATGAATGCGTCCGATGGGAATGAGGGGAGCAGCGACTACGCGGATGCCAAGCGAATCTATGGTGAGTTGCGGTTCCTGATGCCGCGCCGCCCCCGTTGGAGGCGGATCGAAGATCGCACGGCCCGGCTAGTACTCGATCACTGGTCAGCCATCGAAGCATTGGCCGCGCATTTGCTGGTCAAGCATGATCTCCAATTCGATGAGGCTCTGACGATTGTTGCGCCGCATCTTCCGCCCATGCCAGCAGCTACGCCGCCAGAGCGTCATCCGCAGCCTGCTTGATCAGCCATTCGATGTGATTTGACCACATCTGCAACACCTCGCGCTTCTCCTTGACTTTGCTATAGAGATTGTAGATTTCGCCAATGTCTGTCAAGGACGCCGCCTTGTGATTCAGTATGTGCTCGATGACGTGTGGCAATACCTGCCGCCTGCCGAGATTTGTCGCGAGCGTCCTGCGCAGATCGTGAAGGGTCCAGTTCTCCAAAGCCACCCCGTCAGTATTGACCTTGCCGTCTAGAGCCTTCTTGCCCTTCGCGTAGCCTGAGAAGTGGCTTCTTTCGTTGCCCCTCGCAGGGAAAAAAACGTGTCATTGGTCTTCGGTACCGTCTGGGGGACCGACACCGCCAGTGTGGGCAGCGGAATAAGCGTAGGCTCTTCGTTCTTCGTGCGGTCACCCGATAGTTCCATGTTCCGGCTTCAAGGTTGAGGACCAACGCATCGCGGCAACTTCCGTACGCCTCTGTCCGGTCAGAATGAGCAGCTTGACGATGGAGCCGAACGAATAGCCGATATCGCCCGGTTCGGGCTCACAGCCCGTTCATATAGCCGCCAGTTCGGCATCGTTCACCACTCGCTTGCGCTTGACGATCGGGGCCGGATCCGGATTTTCCAATCCCTCGCGGGGAAACCGCGGATGAGCCGTTGCGGCGGTTTGCGACACCAGTTGAAAAATGCCCGCATACACCAGAAGGCCGTGTTAGCCGCTTGCGGGTGACCCCCGGCGACGATCTTCTTGGTGACGTTAGCAATGTCGGTGTCGATCACATGGTGGATAGAGCGACTCCCGAGGGCAGGCACAAGATACCGGTTCAGGCTGGCCTCGACCAGTGCGGTGTTTTGAGGGTCGTTACTCGGCGGCCTGGAGGTGACCGCCATCGCCGTCCTCGGTATCGTCAGCGCTGATATGCGCCTGATCGGCAAGGAAGGCTGGCAGTTCCGATGGAGCTATGCTGGAATTTGGGTGACGAGGCTGATCAAGCGGCGCTCTGCGGCTTCGTTTCGATGACCTGGATTCCGTCCAGGAACCTGGCACCTGCGATGAGTTTCGGCAACTGATTTTGTCCTTTCAATCGTCGCCACTTCCTGGCCGCGGCCAACAGCTTGAAGACCATCAGCTGGGCGGTTTTCGAGGATAGCGAGCCCTTGGTACGCACCGTGCGATAGCGAACGGTTGCAAAGACGCTTTCGATGGGATTGGACGTTCGCAGATGATCCCAGTGTTGGGCGGGGAAATCGTAGAGCGCCAGCGACGCAATATGATCTTTCGTCAGGCAGTCGACCGCCTTGGCATACGCCTCGGCCTCCATCTCGATCGCATGCGCAAGCAATTTGCGCGCGCCGCTGCGAAGTACATCCGTCAGGGTATCATCGATTTCGTCGGGCTGACGAAGGCGAACAATGTGTTGATAGTCTCGTTCATGGCGTATCACTCTCCTTGAGAGGTACTGGCAGGCTTCATCACCCGCCTCGATACGCCGCTCTCCTCAAGCCGCCATCATCCAGTTTCCGCCATGGCTCCCCCTGATTGATCCGCTTCACCTGTGCAACTGCACAGGCTGCCCTAGCGGGGAGATTGGCCTCCAATGGCGAAAGCTTGCCGCAGGAGACCCTCCGATGACCGTGCCTATGGCGCCGCCGCTACGACAACTTGCCGACAAGCAGCGTGCGATCCACTGCCGCGCTACTGCGCCTTCAAGGGACGTCTGGATCGCGACGCAGGAGCCGATGACTGTTACGGGATCAATTCCAGGTCGCGCTGGCCGTCGCTGTGCCAGTTCGACGGTCTGGTGGCAATTTGGGCACATCTTCTGTCGCCGACAGTGGCGATGGCTGACGCTTCAACGAAACGGGGTCTTCGACGTCTGCTGCCTACGCCGATGCTTTGCGAAGTGGCATAATGTTTCGACGCACGCAGGCGCGGGCAGGGGATGTCAGTCATGAATCTCCTGACTGGCGCGGATCAGGCCGATTGGCGGGATGAAAGATCATACGACTACACCGCTGGCCTGACGCTGCGGGAGTGGGCTTGGGAGTTCTTACGCCGCAATCCAGCGTTCCAGCGCGATCTGACCGCTGCGCGCCAGCATTGCAAGACTTGGTCTCTCCAATCCTTTCTCGATATGGTCGCGTCGGCCGGCGACCTGTCACGCTGGGGTGTTCTGTTTCGCGGAGTCTTGTGGCCGCGCTTCGGTCGTATTCTGGTGTCCGCTCTGGTGCGTCCATGTGCTGCCGGTCATTGCGGAACGGTTGCCTGCCTCGTCGCCGACACCGCCGTTCGAACTCTCGGCATTGCCCTGTCGTGCAATCGTCCTGCTGGCGCCCGACAAGAGCCAGCATGTTCTTCTTCGCAATGCGGACCACGCGCTGCAGCTCGCCGTCTCGGGCGCGAATATCCTCCACCCTGTTTGCCTGCATACGCAAGCCATCTGGCCCGCGGTGCTTTTAAAGCATCGACTGAGGGGACTGGAGTGCCTCAATGCTCTCAGTCTAGGGCAACAGTTGCCCCCCCGCTTGTTTGCGCCGGAAAAGCGCGGCGTTCGTTTGTCCTTCGTTCTTCGTGCGCTCGACGGTTCGCTCGCCGGAGCACCTCATCGCGAGCTCGCCGAAGTTCTCATCGGTCAACGGCGCGTCCATGCCGACTGGGCGGATCCTCGCGATCATCTGCGCGACCGCATCCGTCGGGCCGTCTCGCGTGGCCGCGCGCTCATGAATGGTGGCTACAGAGATTTCCTAATTTGAAAAGCGACAGTCCGCGCTGTGCGTCGGTGGATGAACGTTCGCTCGCAGCTGTACCCGTCACCAACAGTTCGCCCGCCGACAGGACTGCATGGCGCCTTGCAAGTGCGCTCTGGTCTAGCTTGTCGATGCCGAAAATGAGATGGGCGAGGGTGCCAAGGCGGTGGTTCATTAGGGCCGGCCTCGACCTGGACGCACATCATTGGTCGGAAAGCGGCGTGCACCGCAATGTCGCCATAGCAGCCAAGATCCTTTGAGTCCGGACCTGCAGTCCTGTTGGACCGGCGGGTGCAACAATATGGAGGGATTTGAGGCCTCACACCGTTCCCTGGTCGACAGCTCGGTCAGACATAGCACCCACCGCTTGATTATGGAAATGGTGTGCCTGGAGTGCAGCGAGTAGCGGCTTGCTGCGCACTGTCCTAAGAATAGCAGTCATGACCCGTCTGGGGTTCTGCAACACGACGATTCAACCGCTTGGGCATTGTCGCATATCCCACAATGTAGAATGCGCAACAGGGCAAAAGCTGATCCATCGGCGGTTTATCAATGCTTTTTGGCTTGGCACGGCACATGCAACGCAATCGGCAAAAGGCGCACGAACTGAGTGGCCCATCGGCCCTAGGAGCGCTGATTTATGCCCTCCCAAGGCATGTCCGGCCCGGCAGGAGACTGAGCTCGCTGCCGGGCCGGACATGCCTTGGGAG
>NZ_RZOM01000362.1:0-5328 GCF_003999175.1 Mesorhizobium sp. M7A.F.Ca.ET.027.03.2.1
CCGAAGAACTGGTCCGCAGCATCGAAGCCGGCGGCGGCAAGGCGATCGCCGTTCAGGCCGATATCGCCGATCCGAACGGTATCGCTGCACTGTTCGACGCCGGCGAGAAGGCGTTCGGCGGCATCGACATCCTCGTCAACAATGCCGGCGTCATGAAGACGTCGCCGATGGCGCAGACCGACGATGCTTCGTTCGACACGCAGATCGCGATCAATCTCGGCGGGGTGTTCCGCGGCATGCGGGAAGGTGCGCGCCGGCTTCGCGACGGCGGCCGCATCGTCAATTTTTCCAGCAGCGTCGTCGGCCTCTACCAGCCAGGCTACGGCGTCTACGCCGCCACCAAGGCGGGTGTCGAGGCGATGACCCACATCCTGGCCAAGGAGCTTGGCGCGCGCCGTGTCACCGTCAACGCGGTGGCGCCCGGACCGATCGAGACCGCGCTGTTCACGGACGGCAAGAGCGAGGCGCAGATCGAGGCCATCGGCAAGATGATCCCGCTCGGCCGGCTTGGCCAGCCCGACGACATTGCCCGGCTGGTCTCGTTCCTGGCCGGACCGGACAGCTTCTGGGTCAACGGACAAATCATCCGCGCCAATGGTGGCGTCGTCTGAGCCGTCGCCGACCGCTCAACCCCGAACCTGAAATTCCACAGAAAGGAAAAGATCATGCCATTCGCCAACATCAAGTTACCGCAAGCGGCGCTCTCCAGGGCGCAGAAGGAAGACCTCATCCATCGAACGACAGCCATGTTCGTCGACTTTTTCGGCGAGGGTGTGCGCCCCTTCACGATGGTGCTGGTCGAGGAGGTCGCCGACGGCGGCTATGGCCGGGCTGACGAAGTGTTCGTCGTGCCGGAAGTTTTTCGCGCAAAGGAGTAGTGCCGGGCCGTTCCCGGGGGAGCCACGGGTCTCGCCCGTCCTTCGGGACCTCCCAAGTGGGGAGATCGGCAGCGTCACCCCTTCCGCTTCTCCACCTCGGCCTTCCTCAGCAGGAACCGCTGAATTTTGCCGCTGGGTGTCTTCGGCAACTCGCTGACGAACTCGACCTCGCGCGGATAGGCGTGAGCCGAGAGGCGCTTGCGGACATGCTGCGCCAGTTCCTCGGCCAGCGCCTCGCTGCCTTGAAAGGCGGGCGCCAGAACGACGAAGGCCTTGACGATTTCGGTGCGCTGCGGGTCGGGCACCCCGACGACGGCTGCCTCGTTGACAGCCGAATGTTCGATCAGCGCGCTTTCGACGTCGATGCGGTAGCCCGGCAGAGGCGATGACGTCGTCGGCGCGGCCGATCAGGAGATCGACCGCCGGTTGCGCGAATGGCCCGAGAAGGGCTGGCCTCACCCGTGCGGGCCTGTATCATGGCCTTGTGAATGCTTGGGAGGAGGCTTGTGCATGCGGCTGAATCGGAATCTCTGTCAGTGGAGGGTTTGGGTCTTCATCGCCGCAATGGCGCTTTGGCCGCGCACGGCGCCGGCCGATACCCTCACGCCGGAGCGCATCACTGCTGCCCTGTCGAAGCTCGAAGCGCTTGCCGAAGCCGCCGTAGCGGACGGTGCTGTACCCGGTCTCGCCATCGGCGTCGTGCGCGATGACGAGGTGATCTTCCTCAAGGGTTTTGGGCATCGCGAGGCCGGCAAGCCAGAGACCGTCGACGCCGACACGGTGTTCCAGATCGCCTCCCTTTCCAAACCGGTTTCCGCCACCGTCGTGGCGGCGTTGGTTAGCGACAGGATCGTGTCCTGGGATTCGAAGATCGCCGATCTCGATCCGGCCTTCCGGTTGGCTGATCCTTATCCGGCAAGCCAACTCACCGTCCGCGACCTGTTTTCGCATCGCAGCGGGCTTCCGGGCACCGCCGGAGACGACCTCGAGGACATTGGCTACGACCGCGTCGCGATACTGCATCGCCTGCGGTTCGTGCCACCATCGTCGAGCTTTCGCGCCGGGTATGCCTACAGCAATTTCGGATTGACAGAGGGTGCCGTGGCAGCCGCGACACCGACAGGAAAGCCCTGGGAGGAGGTCGCCGAGGAGAAGCTCTACCGTCCGCTTGGCATGGCCTCGACCAGTTCCCGTCATTCGGACTTCGTCAAGCAAACCAACCGCGCCGCGCTTCACGTCAAGGTTGATGGCGCCTGGGCCGCGAGGATAGAGCGCAATCCGGATGCGCAGGCGCCCGCCGGCGGCGTCAGCTCTACGGCACGTGACCTCTCGCAATGGGTGCGCCTCATCCTCGGCAACGGCGTTTATGCAGGCAAGACACTGATTGCCGCCGATGCGCTAAGCCAGACGCATGTTCCGCTGATAGCGCGCGGCAACAACCCCGTCTCCGGCGGCGCATCGTTCTACGGCCTCGGCTGGAATGTCGAATTCGGCCGACACGGCCTGAGCTGGGGCCACGCCGGCGCCTTCAGCGTCGGCGCACGTACCCTGGTGACAGTCTTCCCAAAGGAGAAGCTGGGCATCGTCATCGTCGCCAACGCCTTTCCGACTGGCCTGCCGGAGGGATTGTCCGACAGCTTCGCCGATCTCGTCTTCGACGGTAGCGTCGAGAAGGACTGGGTCAAGGCGTGGAATGATATCTATGCGGGCCTGTTCGGTCCGGCGGTCGCGGCGGCCAAGGCCGCCTATGCCGCGCCGCCGTCTCCGCCACGGCCAGCCGCGCCGGGCAGTGTCTATGCCGGCCGGTACGCCAACGACTTCATCGGCGACGCGATTGTGTCGGAAGCGGGAGACCACCTTGTGCTCAGGGTAGGCCCGGCCGCCGGCCGGTCCTACTCATTGAGGCATTTCGACGGTGACCTTTTCCTGACCTTCCCCGACGCGGAGACGCCGGATAGCCCCTCGGGTGTAAGTTTTGTGGTCGGCGCTGACGACAAGGCGTCGGCCATGACCGTAGGTTTTCTCGACGACAATCATCTCGGCACGCTGCAACGTGTGGGGGACTGACTTCCAAATCGAAGGGTGCCGCCGGGAGTCAGGATGCGGGGCCGTATCGGAGCAGTTTGAAGCAATCGCCGTTGCCCGATTTCGTCTGCGCCAGCAAGGGCTTCGACCTGTCTATCCATTCCTGATGTGACCTCGCATCGGCTTCGATCGCGTCGACCGGTGCAAGACTGACAAAGCTGCGTCCGTGGCTGAGAAGCCAGCACGCGCGGCCAAGAAATCGCCTGCTGCGCTGGCGCAAGAGGTCAGCATCGTAGAAGATGTCGAGCACCTCGTGCTTGATCTTGCGCTCCGTTTCAGGATTGGCGATCGCAACCTCGATCGGCTCGCCGCCGATCGCATCCTGCAGGTCCTTGTAGTCGAGGGTGAGTTGGGTGATGGCATATTTGATCTCGCTCTCGTCGCGCACGATGTCGAACCATAGCGTCGGATCGAGCTCGTTGACGACGAACGACGACTCGAAATCGCGCGACAGGTTGAGGATGTCGAAGTCCCGGATGTCGACGTCGCGCTCAACCAGCAGGATTTCGCGGATCTGCTTGCCAAGCTCCGCTCCCTGCGCGCCGATGGCGGCGTTGGTTCCACCAAGTTCGGGACTAATATAGGCCCCGCCGTCATCCAGCAGCGCGTCGAATTCGCCAAGTGACTCGACGAGGGGAGCGCCGCGAGCGATGCGCGCCGCCAGCTTGGCTAGAACCTGCTGAAGATCCGCTTCGCGTCTGCGCTGGTCTTGGTAATTCTGCTGGAAAAAGAAGATGAACAGCGACACGCCGATGCCGATCAGGATCACGCCCAACTGCGAGAAGATGTTGCGGTGGTATTCCAGCAGCTTTTCGCGATGGCGCACGTCGTCGCGCACACTGTGGGCGACGCGCAGATTGACGATCAGCGACAGGATGAGCAGCCCAGTACCGACGAGGATGAGGCCGCCGATGAGCAGGTAACCATGGCCTGTGCTGAAGTCCATTCGTTTTCCCTGAAGCCCAGACTGCGCAGAATAGTGCCATTTTGGCTAAATACCTACGGATTTGCAGGCGGTTGATTTGATGGCGGCGACCACCCCAGAAGGTTGACCCGCATGGCCATCCGGCCGATAGCTCCGCCAGAAACTGCCCCCCCCGAGAACCCTGATGACTTCAGATACCAACCTCCACAATGCACGCGCCGCCGATCCCGACACCGCCTGGCAGGCGGACGTCCGCGCCGGCGTGCGCCACGTGCGCGACCTGGCGTCCCTCCCGTTGTCCCCAGCCGAGCGCGCAGCCGCCCAGGCCGCGGCGGTGAACCACAAGGTGCGCGCGCCCAAAGCCTATCTCGACCTGATCGACTGGAACGACCCGGCCGATCCGATCCGGGCGCAGGTCATCCCCTCTCCGCAAGAACTGGAGGAGGTGGAAGGCGAGCTCGACGATCCGATCGCCGACCATGACTTCAGCCCGGTGCCGCGATTGACGCACCGCCATGCCGACCGGGTGCTGCTGTTCCCGACCTATCAATGCGCGGTCTATTGCCGGTTCTGCTTCCGCAAGGAATCGCTGACCTCGATCGGTCGTGGCTATACGCATGAGGCGCTGGAGCCGGCGCTGGCCTATATCGCGGACCACCCCGAAATCCGCGAGGTGATCCTGACCGGCGGCGATCCGCTGTCGCTGCCCGACAAGGCGCTGGCCGAAATCTTCGCGCGCATAGAAGCGATCCCCCATGTACGGCTGCTGCGCATCCATACGCGCGTGCCGGTGGTGCTGCCGTCGCGCATTACATCAGGGCTCGTCGCGGCGCTGCAGGGCCGGCTGATGGTCACTGTCGTCACCCATTTCAATCACGCGCGTGAAATCACCGGCGCCACCGAGGTGGCCTGCCGCACGCTTCGGCAAGCCGGGTTCGTGCTGCTCAACCAGAGCGTTTTGCTCAAGGGTGTCAACGACAGCATCGAGGCGCTGGAGGAGCTCTGCCGCGAGCTGATGTACCGCCTCGGCGTCAAACCCTACTACCTGCACCATGGCGACCTCGCGCGCGGCATGGCGCACCGGCGCACGACGATCGCGCAGGGACAGGCGCTGACTGAAGCGCTGCGGGCGCGGCTGTCGGGCATCTGCAACCCCGTCTATGTGCTCGACCTGCCGGAAGGCGGCGGCAAGGTGCCGATCGGGCCCTGTCATGTCGAGGGCAGGCAGGGGGAGAGCTGGCGGCTGCGCGGGCTCGATGGCGAAGTGCGGGAATATAGGGAGATCGTTGGCGTGCAAGAGGAACAGTCTTCGAAGATTCCAGGCTCGTGACGCCAGGATCCACCCGGATAATCCTACAGCGTCACAGCGACCGTTCATAATGGCCAGCGTCTGCGCCGCCCCTCACCTGCCTGCCGGCATCCTCTCCCCGTATAGTGACG
>NZ_RZOM01000363.1:0-5320 GCF_003999175.1 Mesorhizobium sp. M7A.F.Ca.ET.027.03.2.1
GAATTTGACTTGGTACAATGCTTCCAAAGGCTGGGCGATTGCCGCCACCCGGGCCATGGCCGTGGAACTCGCCCCCTTCGGCATCCGCGTCAACGCCATCAACCCGGTTGCCGGCGACACGCCGCTTCTGTCCACCTTCATCGGCTCCGGCGAGGAAAACCGCGCCCGCGTCGTCGCCACCATTCCGATCGGCAGGCTGTCTACGCCGGCGGACATGGGCAACGCCGCGGCATTCCTGTGCTCCGACGAAGCCAGCATGATCACCGGCGTCGACCTCAATGTCGACGGCGGCAAGTGCATCTGAGCGTTAGACCATTTGGGAGTTGGCGATGAAGCCTGTCTACGAAATCGCCGTGGTGCATGGCGACGGCATCGGCCCGGAAGTCTGCGCCGCAGCGGTTCAAGTGGTGAAAGCAGCGCTTGGTCCCGGCAACCCCTTGCACTTCAGCGAATACCCGGCCGGAGCCGAGCATTTCCTGAAGACCGGCCAGAGCTTTCCCGAGCCGACCTTCCAGGCCTGCCGCGCGGCGGACGCCATCCTGCATGGTGCGGGCGGCTTGCCGGGCGTCGTCCATCCCGATGGAACCGAAGCAGGCCTGGATTTCACGCTGAGACTGCGCTTCGAACTCGATCTCTATGCCAACGTCCGCCCCATCAGGCTCTTCGAGGGCGTGCCTAGTCCGTTGAGCGGAGTGAAGGCCGGCGATATCGACTACATCATCTTGCGCGAGAACAGCGAAGGGCTTTACGCCGCGCGGGGATCGGGCGCCCTGTTGCGCGGCGAAGTGGCGGTCGACACGCTGGTGCAGACCCGCTCCGGCATCGTGCGTATCGTGCGCAAGGCCTTCGAACTGGCGCGCCAGTCGGGCGGCGCGCCGCGTGACGGCGTGCGCCGGGTCACCTGCTGCGACAAGGCCAACGTGCTGCGCAGCTATGCCTTCTTCCGCTCCGTCTTCGACGAAGTGGCGAAGGACTATCCCGATATCGCGACCGAGCACGCGCTGGTCGACGCCATGGCGATGCATCTCGTGCTGAAACCGGGCCATTTCAACGTCATCGTCTGCGAGAACATGTTCGGCGACATCCTGTCCGACCTCGCCGCCGCGACGGTGGGCGGGATGGGCATGGCGCCTTCAGCCGAGATCGGCGCGGCCAACGGCTTCTTCCAGGCCGCGCACGGCTCGGCGCCCGACATTGTCGGCCAAGGTATCGCCAATCCGTATGGGACGATCCTGTCGGCAGCCTCGATGCTCGACTGGCTCGGCCACAAGCATGGCGACGAGAGGCTCAACCAGGCCGCGGCGCGCATCCGTCGCGTGACCGAGGACTGCCTGGCCAACGGGCTTCTGAGCGCCGATCTGAAAGGCAGGGCGTCGACCAGCGAGATAACCCGCTCGATCTGCGACCGGCTCGCGGCAGCGGCGTGACTGATGATCAAGGTGAAGATAGATCTTGTTGGACCTCGCAAGGTCGGCCAGACGCTCATGCGCCGGATATTCATTGCCGACCGGCACGAGGGCGAGGCTTGAGATGGGCGCTCTCGATCGCCAGGTTTCGGTCGAGGATTTTCGCAGGCTTGCCCGTCGTCGCCTGCCGAAATCCATCTTCGAATTCATCGATGGCGGGGCGGGGCAGGAACTCACCCTTAACGCCAACCGAAGCGATTTCGAAAAGATCAGACTTTTGCCGCGCGTGCTTACCGATGTTTCGCATCCGAACGTTTCCACGACGCTCTGGTCCGAGACCTTGCCGACACCGCTCGTGATCAGCCCGATGGGTTCCTGCGCGCTGGTCAGGCCCGGAGCCGACATTGCCATCGCGAGGGCGGCAACCGCTCGCGGCATCCCCTACACACTCTCCACCATGGCCACGGCCAGCATCGAAGGCATGGCGCGAGCCGTACAGGGGCCGCTGTGGTTCCAGCTTTATGTGCTCAAGGATTTCGACTTCAATCGCCAACTGGTGAGGCGGGCGGAAGAATTTGGCTATTCGACGCTGGTGGTGACCGTTGATCTGCAAGCCGGGGGCAAGCGCGAAAAGGATCTTAGGAACGGCATATCCATCCCACTGCGGCCTTCGGCCCGGCATCTCTGGGAAGGCATGCTTCATCCTGGCTGGTCGCTGCGCCTGCTGAGCGGCGGTCTGCCCCAGTTCGAGAACGTCCGCGGCTATCTCGGTGACAACAGCGCCAGCCTGACGATCGCCGCGCGTGTTGGCGGCAGCCTCCATGCAGGTTTCGACTGGGACGATTTCCGCCAGATCCGCGACTGGTGGAAAGGCCGGCTGCTGGTCAAGGGCGTCCTGCACCCGGGCGACGCGTCGCGACTGGTCGCGGCTGGTGCCGATGGCATCTGGGTGTCCAACCATGGAGGCCGTCAGCTCGACGGTGCTGTATCGAGCATCGATGCCCTGCCCGCCATCCGTGAGGCACTTGGCGCCCAAGTCCCGATCCTCACCGATTCCGGTATCCGCACGGGCACGGACATCATCAAGGCCAAGGCACGCGGCGCCACCGTCGCGGCGATCGGCCGGGCCGCCCTGTTCGGCGCCGTGGCTGGCGAGGCCGGTGTGGCCAAAGCACTCGATATCCTCCTGGACGAAGTGGTGACTTGCCTCAGGCTCTGCGGGATCCCCCGTTTTCAGGAAGCGGGATCAGAAATCATAGCATAGCGCCAAGAAGAGTGCTCACGCTTGGTCAAGAGGTACAGAAAACCCCCGCTCGTCCAATATTCTTCCTCATCATTCTGAAGCCCTTGGCGTTATTTGCGACAAAGGTGAAATCCCCCTTGATGATGCGAGGCTTCAGCTCCCGCGCGCAGCACGCTCGGCTGCTCAACCAGCGAGCCTGAGCCATAGCGCCTGCCTGACGGCATGCGGTTAGCCGCCGCCGCCCATGGTCACGGACATGAAGGCCCGGAAGGCCGCCGCGGCCGGTTCGATTGATCTGTCCCGCGACCAGGCCAGGCCGACATCCATGGTAGGAATGGGCTCGACAAGCCCGCGCACTTCGATGCGCTGCCCTTCCAAGGACCAGGGGCGGTAAACCATGTCGGACAGGACAGTGACCCCCATGCCGGCAGCCACGAGCGACCGCACGGCCTCGACCGAACTGGTGGTAAGGACGGCGCGAAGCGAAAGCCCCGCGGCATCCCAGTAACGGGCGGCCGTCGTACGTGCCTCGTCAACCGTCAGCATGACATAATCTTCCGCCGCCACATCGGTGAGGCTGATTTCCTGTCGCGCGAGCAGATGATGATCAGCCGAAAGCCAGAGCCGGCGGTTCGAGCGCATCAAGACCTCCTGCGCCAACTCCTTGGTGTGCTCCAGGTTCGACACCAGCATCACGGCCATGTCGATGTCCCCGCACATCAACCCGCTTTCGAGAGCGTCTCGGGGCAGTTCCAGCACCTCGACCTCGATCTCGGGATAGGTCTTTCGAAATCGCGCGTAGTGGCGCGACATGTAGTAGCCGACGACCGTGTAGGTCATGCCAAGCCGCAGCTTGCCCGCCAGGCCTTTCCTATCGCGCAACGGGCTTCGGACGGCGGCAGCGACGGCCCCGGTGATAACACGCGCATGTTCAAGAAACCGCGCGCCCTCCATAGTCAGTCTTACGCCAGCGTGGTTACGCTCCAAAAGCCGTACGCCCAGGTCAGCCTCAAGCGTCTTTATCGCCGCAGTGACGGCCGATTGCGAGATGTTGAGTTCCACCGCAGCATGACTGACCTGTCCGCTCTCGGCGGTCGCGATAAAATAATCAAGCTGTTTCAAGGTGATGGTCATGGTGCGCTCCGGCCCAGAACCATTATCTGTTTTTTTGATATGACAATCAATAAACTACTATTTCACAAACGCCCTCGCATGCGCAAAAAATGCTGCAACGCCGCAAAGACGGCAGCTTCGAGGGGTAACAATGCGATGGCGGTGACGCTAAACTGCGACATGGGCGAAAGCTTTGGCCTCTACAAGGTTGGCGATGATATGGGCATGATGCCCATCATCGACGTTGCCAATGTCGCCTGTGGTTTTCATGCCTCCGATCCGGATCACATGCACGCCGCCGTCCGCAGCGCCAAGGCGAGTGGCGTAAAGATCGGCGCCCATCCAGGCTTGCCCGACATTCAGGGTTTCGGCCGGCGCGAGATGCGGATGACCCGCGAAGAAGTCAGGAACACCATCATTTACCAGGTGGGAGCGCTTGCCGGCTTCCTCAGGGCCGAGGGTGTGGAACTCCACCACATCAAGCCGCATGGCAGCCTCTACTTCATGGCCATGCAGCAGGAGGCAATCGCCCATGGCGTGTGCGACGCGGCAGAGATTTTCGGCGTACCCCTCTTCGGCATGACGGGCACCCTGCATGAGAAGATCTATCAAGAGCGCGGTATCCCATTCGTCGCCGAGTTCTATGCCGATCTCGACTACGATGCCTCCGGCAAGCTGATCTTGACACGCGTTCATGACGCCAAGGACCCCGCAGAGATGGCCGAGCGGTGCGTGCGCGCCATCAGGGAGGGCGAGGGCACGGCAGAGGACGGCAGTTTCTTTCCCGTACGCTGCGAAACCATCTGCGTGCATTCCGATACGCCGAACGCCATCGAAATAGCCAGGGCCGTGCGCACCGCAATCGCTCCCTGGCACTGAACTCGACCGAACCCGCCCGCGCAGGCGGTTCCAAATTAGTCTGTCTGCAGTTTTCCGGAGCTTTTTATGGCCCAGATTCTTTCGCCTCTTCCCGGCACTTTCTATCGCAGCGCTTCGCCAGACCAGCCGCCCTACAAGGCGGATGGCGACGCGGTTTCCGCCGGAGACGTAATCGGCCTCATCGAAGTGATGAAGTCGTTCCACGAAGTGAGGGCCGAGACGGCCGGTACGAACATCCGCTTCATTGCCGACAATGAAGACCCGATCATGGCCGGCGCACCTATCGCGGACCTCGACTGATGCTGAAAAAGCTTCTGGTTGCCAACCGGGGCGAGATAGCGGTCAGGATCATCCGGGCCGCGCAAGATTTGGGGATCGCCACCGTGGCGGTGTATTCGGCCGCAGACGCCGAGTCGCTCCACGTCCAGCTTGCGGACGAAGCGGTCAACATCGGCCCACCAGCAGCAAAGAAGTCCTATCTCAATGTCGAAGCAATTCTGAAGGCTGCCCGCGACACCGGTTGCGACAGCGTTCATCCTGGCTATGGTTTCCTTGCCGAGAATGCCGCGTTTTCCGACTCGGTCACAGGCGCTGGATTGGTCTTCGTCGGCCCGTCGGGAGATGCGATCCGGATGATGGGAGACAAGGTCTCGGCGCGATCGGCCGCTGCCGCTGCGGG
>NZ_RZOM01000364.1:0-5319 GCF_003999175.1 Mesorhizobium sp. M7A.F.Ca.ET.027.03.2.1
GAGCTGCTTGGTGTTTGAACCGGTCGGATCGTAGAGATCCATCATCTGCTTGACGTCACGCAGCGAGAACCCGACCTTGCGGCCGAGCAGGATCAGCTTGAGGCGGGCCTTGTCGCGGCGCGTGTAGAGACGGGTCGACCCGTCACGCTGCGGGTTGAGCAGGCCTTTGTCTTCGTAGAAACGCAGCGTGCGCAGCGTCACTCCATATTTCTTCGCCATCTCACCGATGCGGACGAGGTCCTCGCCGGCTTCGGCAGATATATTGGTATTGGCCGCGGTCTCGCCGGCCGAGATAAGCTTCATGGTCACTGGCTTTCCCCGTCTGGTGGCGTCGCGGTCTCGGACCGTGCGTCGCCTGACTGGAAGCGGGGGCCTGCTTCCAGTCGTGGTTTCAACAAACAAATCGCAAACATGCGCTCAATGCGCCTTTTACGTTTACGTCAATTCTATACCGATTGCCGTATGATGACGCAAGGGCGTTCTGCGCGCCGCCCTTTATGCCGCACCGTCAGGCCGGCAGCCGGCATCCTTTCAATTTCTTAAGTTTGGTTAACGCGTTGTTTACCACGTTGGGGGAAATGTGGGCGCGTCGGCTACCCGTGTTTATCCTGTATCGAATTTTTCACGGTTTTTCGGAGCGCGGGCGAGAGCCCGGGAAGCTCGTCTTCCGCCGCGGCATCGCCGCCGGTCGCCTTCGTTCCGATAGGGACCTGGGGGAACTGGCCGCGAGCCAGCCATTCTGAAAGACGGACGCACCGATGAACAGCAAGCGGTCCTATCTCGACACACTCAATGCCGGCAGGCAGCGCAGGCCGCAGACCACGCTCGAGCAGTTGAACCAGTCGCTGGAGACACTGGAGCAGCGGCTGGAGCGGACGCGCGAGGATCCGGTGGCACGTCCCGAACTCCGCCAACCCGATCCACGCCAATATGGTGCCGATGCGCGCTATCCCGCGGCCCGGCCCGCTGGCCAGCAGCGCTGGTACGAGGACCCGCAGCCCGCGTCGCGACCGAAGAGCCCGATTCAGGGAGCCGCCGCTTTCGAGCAGAACTATCAGGCCATTGCCCGCGACATTGATCGCGTGCGCGGCCAGGAGGACGGCGTTGCCATGGTCGGCAAGATCGCCGGCGAATTGCGCGGCATGCGCGAGGAATTGCGCCACCAGATGACCGCAGGCCTGCAGCGGGAATTCGAAGCGCTGCGCAAGGACATCGAGGGGGCTTTCCAGTCAGGGGCAAGGCCCGGTGCTTCGGCCAAGGGCAGTGCTGAACTCGGCCTTGAGTTCGAGCGGCTTTCGGGCGCCATCCAGACACTGGCCGAGAAGAGCGACGACAGAAGCGTCAACATGCTGCGGCTCGAACTCGAACAGGTCAAAGCCGCACTCGAAACGCTGGCACGCGAAGAGAGCGTGCAGAAGGTCGACCGCCGCTGGGACGATTTCGATCGCCGGTGGACGGCGTTCGAAGACCGCGTCGACGCCGACCAGCGCAAGCGCTCGGACGACCCGGGCCTGTCTGCTCTGACCGCCCGGCTGGAACAGATTAGCAATGCCGTCAACAATTTGCCGGAATCGTTGTCGCTGCGCTCGCTGGAGGAGAAGGTGCGCACGCTTGCCGGTGCTGTCGACCATTTCGCCAGCCAGCAGGACAATCGCGGCAGCGACACGCTTGGCATGATCGACGAGCGGCTGGACGAGATTTCCCGCGCCATCGTCGCATCCACGGTCGCCGCGCAAGCCAATTCATTCGACCACGAGGCTTTCGAGCGCATCGAGAGGCGGATCGACTCACTTGCCAGCCAGATCGAGGAAGTGGCGCAGGATCGGCCGGGCAACGCGGTCATGGACCGGTTGAGCACGCTGTCGGGCCGGGTTGACGAACTCGCCGGCCGCGCCAATCTGCCGGAGCAGGCGATGGAGCGCCTGGCCAAGCAGATTGCACTCATCGCCGACAAGATCGACCAGGCACCAGCCATGCCTGACGCCGACTACATCTTCCATGGGCTGGAGCAGCGCTTCGACGTGCTGTCGAGCATGATGGAACGCCGCCAGGGTGACGCCATCGAACAGGGCAACATGCTGTTCCGCGATCTCGAACGCAGGCTGGATGAGGTTGCCGACAGGCTGGACCAGCGCATACCGCAGATCGACAGCGCCGGCATCATGGACGCCATCGATGCCCGCTTTACGGCGCTCGCCAAACGTATGGAAACGCGTGTACCCGATCCCGCGGGCGAAGCCGCAATCCGCGGCCTGGAGAGCCGGCTCGAAGACATTTCAAGCCGGCTGGATGCGTCGGCCGCGCAGGTGGCCGGCATCGATCCGGCGCTGATCCGCAGCCTGGAAGCACAGGTTGCCGGCCTGTCCGCCCATCTTTCCAGGCCCAGCACCCCGCTGCCGGAATTCGAGGACATCAGCCCGCGTCTCAACGAAATTGAAAAGTCGCTCGCAGGAACCCGCGATTCCATCCTTGGCGCAGCGCGCGAAGCCGCCGAGAACGCGGTGCAATCACTTGCCGGTTCGAGCGCCAATACGACCGCTGTTTCCGGCCTCGCCCAAGATTTGAAGACGCTTGAAACGCTGACGCGGCGCTCCGACGAGCGCAATTCGAGAACGTTCGAGGCCATCCACGACACGTTGCTCAAGATCGTCGACCGGCTGGGTTCGCTCGAACCCGGCGAGCCGGTCGAGGCGATGAGCGAATTGCTGGATGCGGCACCGGTCGAGCCGAGCAACTGGCGCGGCGCGCGGCGACCCAAGATGGCCGTGGACGCGCCATCGATGGATATCGATCAGCCCCTGCCATTGACTGGGGACTTGGCCGATCTCGATGGCCGTGCCGCCGCCATCCTGCGCAACGAGCCGGGTGCTCGTAGCGATCTGGGCGGCCTGGGTATGGGAACGCGCACGCCGGCCGAAGCCGCAGCGGCTGCGGCCATGGCTGCTCTCGGCTCCGACACAATTGTCGAGAAGAACGAACAGGCGGGCGGCCGCAGGTCGATGTTCGGCGGACTGGCCCGCGCCTTCAAGGGCAAGAAGGAGGCGGACATCCCGCCACTGGCCGGCTCGGCGCCGAGTGCCCCGATCCCGAGCGTCGATCTCGACGAACCGCTCGATCCGAAAATGGCCAACCGGCCGCTGGAGCCCGGTTCCGGCGCACCTGACCTCAACGCCATCATGAAGCGCGTGCGCGACGAGCGCGGCCAGCCGGCCAAGCCCAGCGACACCGACGCCGCGAAGTCGGATTTCATCGCCGCTGCCCGGCGCGCGGCGCAGGCCGCGGCCGCCGAGGCCGATGCGCTGAAGCGCCAGTCGACGGTGACCGGACCGGTGAAGGCACTGCGGATCGGCGACCTGCTCAAGGCACGGCGCAAGCCGATCCTGATGGGGACAACCGCGATCCTGCTGGCGCTGGGCGCCCTGCAACTGGGCAAGGCCTTCTTCGCCGATCCGGCCCAGGTGGCGAGCAACGACGTTGCGCCGATCGTCGCCTCGCAGCCGGTGCAGACCGCCTCGCTCGATCCCGCCGGCCAACCTAAGATGGACGCGCAGCCCGCGGCAGTGGAAAGTGCGCCTGACCACACCGTCAGGCAGGCCGAGCCGTCCGCACCGGCAACCAAGGACGACATGGCCGCGCAAAGCATGATTGCCACGCCGCCAGGCGCCGAGCCGTCGATGAGTGCCGCGCCGACCGCAGAGCCGGTTCCCGCGCCCGTCGCCTCGGTTACATCGGCTGATGCGAAACAAGCGGTGTCTGCGGAGACAGCCTCGGCTGCGCCGGCCTCGACCGTTCCGGTCGCCGCGGAAGCTGCCGACACCGGCGCCCAGCCTATGGCGGCTGAGCCGACCACCGCCAAGGATACCACGGGCGCGGTCCCGCCAGCGGACGCCTCGCCGGCGATGACGACGAAGTTCGACATTCCCGCTGACGCCGGCCCGGCCGCCTTGCGCGATGCCGCCGCCAGCGGCGACGCCAAGGCGCTGTTCGAAATCGGTTCGCGCTATGCCGAGTCACGCGGCGTCAAGGAAGACATGGCGGCAGCCGCCAAATGGTACGAGAAATCGGCGGAACTCGGCTTCGCGCCGGCCGAATACCGCATCGGAAACTTCTACGAAAAGGGCATCGGCGTCGCGCGCGACATCAAGAAGGCGAAGACCTGGTACCAGCTTTCCGCAGCACAGGGCAACGCCAGCGGCATGCACAATCTGGCCGTCTTGTTCGCCATGGCGGCAGACGGCGTGACCGACAATGAATCGGCCGCGCACTGGTTCCAGGCGGCCGCCGACGTCGGCGTCAAGGACAGCCAGTTCAATCTCGGCATCCTCGCCGCCAAGGGCGTCGGCATGAAGCAGAACCTCGAGGAATCCTACAAATGGTTCGCGCTCGTCGCCAAGACCGGCGACAAGGATGCCGCTGCCAAGCGTGACGAGATCGCCAATGCGCTGCGGCCCGAGCAGCTCGAACGCGCCCGCGCCGCGACCGAACTGTGGAAGGCCAAGCCGCTGGATGCAGCGGCCAATTCGGCCGACATTCCCGAGTCCTGGCAGGACGGCACACCGCAGACGACAGCCAGCATCGACATGAAGAAAGCCGTCCAGAACATCCAGCGCATTCTCAACAAGAACGGCTACGATGCCGGCGGCGCCGACGGCAAGATGGGCCAGAAGACGAAGACCGCGATCATGGCTTTCCAGACCGACAACAAGATGCCGGCGACCGGCGAAGTCGATGAAAAACTGGTCAAGGCACTGCTGGCGCGCAAATAACGGCAGAGGCGTCGTTTCCACGACGCCCTTGCCACACATTCGCCTGTTAACTGATTGAGATGTTTTTTGTTTCGGTGGCGTAGCGCGGTTTGACTTCGCAGCACCTCCGGCGCAAGAACGAATTGGCTTGTCGGGCCAAGATGCCCGCAACGGTTGCATTCGCCGACAGGCAGAACTGATCGAGACTGACGGGTGGGCATCTATCTCCCGATCGCGGAAATTTCCGTCAATATCTTCGTCCTGCTGGCCATGGGCGCGGCGGTGGGTTTCCTGTCGGGCATGTTCGGCGTCGGCGGCGGCTTCCTCATCACGCCGCTGCTGATCTTCTACAACATACCCCCGGCGATCGCGGTCGCCACGGGCGCCAACCAGGTCATCGCCTCCTCCGTCTCCGGTGTCCTTTCGCACATGAAGCGAGGTACGCTCGACTTCAAGCTCGGCGGAGTGTTGCTGGCCGGCGGCATTGTCGGTTCCACCGGCGGCATCTACGTCTTCGCCTTCCTGCGCCGCCTCGGCCAGCTCGACCTGTTCATCTCGTTGCTCTACGTCGTGC
>NZ_RZOM01000365.1:0-5314 GCF_003999175.1 Mesorhizobium sp. M7A.F.Ca.ET.027.03.2.1
CCTATACACTATCGAAAATGGGGGGCAGCCGCTATACCAGCCTCGGGAAGTGGGCAAGTGCATCATGGGCAATTTCGAGGCGAGCGCATTAAACTTCGCCAAACAAGATCCGCCGCATGAAACTAGCCGAAGACAGCGAGCCCGAAAATTGACCCGGCTTTCATCCCTGAGACAGCAATTCACGCCTTCGCGGATCAACAACTACTTCTCCATCCTTTGCTTCTTTTTTCCACCGGTTCTGGGATCGGTGGTCAGCTTTGTATTCAATGGCGGAGGCCTTTCGTCAGTCCTGCTGACTGCTTTACGGAAAAGGCGCTTCAACGCCGACCGGGCCATGATCTGGATGACGGTCGCGATCTATGCCTACTGCGCCTCCAATCTCCTGGCGTCCATCGTCAACAATTCGTTCGCCCGGGATGCGCCACATCTTATCCCGCTCGTCACCTTCCTGTTTTTTCCCGTGTCCTATTCGACCTGGAGCATCACTCAGAAAACCACGCTTACCCGCATCATCGTGCTTTCCAGCATGGCCGCCTGTTTTGCCGCGCTGCTCATGGCCGTCATCCAGCAATATTGGATTGGCGTCAGGGCCGAGGGTGGAGCCGGAAATCCGATCGTCTTCGCAACCGTGGTGTGCCTTGCCGTGGTGATGTGTGTGGCTGGCGCCTTGTCCGGTGTTGAGCAAGCCCGGACACCCCTCTTCTACGCGGCACTGGCAGGGACGATCGCCGTCATCTATTCCGGCTCGCGTATCGTCTGGCTGGCACTGCTGATCGCCGGCATCGCCGTCATGCTGATCAACCGGCACAGGCTCAGAGGCAGGAATGCCGTTCGCCTGCTGCTGCTGCTGGCAGCGGTCGGCGTCGTGATCGCCGCTTCCAGCTTCCAGGCGATATCCGGGCGGGTCGATTTTTTGCGCTCCGATTGGGGTGCGCTTGGGGCTGGCGGCAATTACGACACCTCGTTGGGAATACGTGTTGCGCTTTGGGAGATCGGCCTCAAAGCATTCCATGACATGCCACTGTTCGGGCACGGTGTGGGTGCAACCCAGCATCTGATCAAGCAGGGCTTTCATGAGCAGTTCGCGATGGACACAGGCTTCAACCATTTTCACAACGGCTTCCTGACCGCCCTGGTGCAAGCGGGAATTCTGGGTGCCGTGACGCTGGCGGCGATCTTTATCGTTGCCGCTGGAAATGCCGCCCGGGTCTTGCGAAACAGCAACGATCCGAGCGAGCGGTTCGGCGCGACCATGATTGTTGTCGTGGTGATCACCTATCTGACGGCCGGAATGACAGGCATCCTGATCGGCCATGACATTCTGGACTCGGTGCTGATGGTCTTCCTGGTGAGCGGAACATATCTCGCCTCCGGACGCCATGTTCCTTTGTTGGAAGAGCAGGCACTTGCACCAGTGATGGAAGAGCGAGCACTTCCATCAGCCACCAAAGAGCTGTTTCGGGTAAGGCCATGAAGGTTCTGGTCACGGGCGCGACAGGTTTCATCGGGCGCCTTGTCGTGCGCCACCTTCGCGAAGCCGGTGCCGAGCTTCGCCTCGCCTCCCGCCATCCCGAGAGGCTTGGTTCGGAGAACGAGACTGTGCCGATGCCCGGCTTCGATGCGCCGGCCGCCGCCTTCCTGGAACTGACCCGGCATATGACTGACGTCGTCCATTGCGCCGGCCTCAACAATGATCAGGGAAATGCAACCGAAGCCGATTACCAAGCGGCCAATGTGGAACTGAGCGCAAGGCTGGCGCATGCCGCGGCCGCCCAGATAAGCGGACGTTTCATCCATCTCTCCTCGATCCGAGCGGTGATCGGCGCGCACGTCAGCGCAACGATCGACGAGGACACGCTTCCTGCCCCACAATGCGCCTATGGACGCTCGAAGCGCGAAGGCGAGATCAAGGTTTTGGACGCCTACGCGTTACACGGCCGCTCGGACGCCGCCGTGTTGCGCCTGCCTCCGGTTTATGGAAGCGGCATGAGGGGGAATCTGGCAACGCTGATGCGCCTTGCCGATACGCCGCTGCCGCTGCCGACGGGTGCCTTGACCGGAATCCGCTCGCTGATGTCTTCCGAGGCCGCGGTGCGAGCAGTGTCGCACCTGCTCAGCCATTCCGGACCGCTTCGCCCGATCTATGTCGGCGCAGATGTGCCGCCGGTCGCCGTCGAGGCCATCATCGCCGCCTTTCGCAGAGGTTTGGGGCGGCGTGAGCGCCTGATGGCTGTGCCGGCCGGTCTGATACGGCCGGTCGTGGCCGCGCTCGGCAGGCGGGCGTTCTGGGACAGCCTGACCGCGACACAGATATGCGACCCCGCCCTGCTGGTATCGCAGGGGTGGACGCCTGAAGCCCGCACGGTCGAGCGGCTGGCCGAGCTGGCGCGGCTCGGTAGATCCTGACTTTCTTGCTTGACCATGATCTTTCCCAAAAACCGGCTTCCACTTTTTGGGATCATGGTCTGCGGTAGAGCGTTCCAAACAGTATCCGAAGATCGAGCCAGAACGACGCAGTGCGGAGGTAGGCAGCATCCGTTTCGGCCAAAAGCTCCGGGTTCGACATGTCGATGCACCTGATCTGGGCCAGGCCGGTTATGCCCGGCAGCGCCGCCAAAACCCCCAGCCGCCTGCGACACTCGATCAACTCGGTTTGGGTCGGCAGGCAGGGGCGCGGCCCGACCAGGCTCATTTCGCCCTTCAGGACATTCCAGAATTGCGGCAACTCGTCGAGCTTGAACTTCCGTAGGACCTTCCCGACCGATGTCACGGAATCCGCCGGCGCCTCATGCGAGGGTAGTGACGGCGTCCCGACATACATCGTGCGCAACTTGTGGCAGCGAAAAAGCCGACCGTCACGGCCGACCCGCACCTGTGAAAAAATAGCCGGGCCCGGCGACGATGCCCGAACGGCAAGGACGGTGAGCGCCAAGACAGGAGATGTGGCCACCAGCAGCAGAGCCGCACCGGCAATATCGAAGATTTGCTTGGCTGTCTTCATGAACGGCCGATAGTGCTCCCTGCCGAAGTCCCGAGGCAACGCCGCAGGCCAATGCCGTCAATCCGGTCGACGTAGCATGAGCCGATCTCTTGACCAAGCGCGCCACGCAGCCGTCGCAATGTTCAGATGCGCCCCAGGATGAAGGCGAGATAGAGCCCAATGTTTCCGGAAACGGTCTGCCGATAGACGCCGCTTTGGCGCAAGCCTGCCAAGCGGCGGGAAAGGCCACCGTTGCGCCCGCGGATGAAAAGGTCGAGGCACGCCGTCGCGTCCTCGGTCAGGAGATCGCGATTGACGGCGAGACCGTCGAGGTTGAGGTCCGTCCAGCCGGCGAATTCCCCCTTGAACAGGCGGCCAAGCCGAGAGAACCTTGCTTTCCAGGACACGTTGGCGCCGACCAGGTTTGCCGCGTGCTGCCGGTAGCGCACCAGCGGTCGCGGATCGTAGCGGACGATGCCGGCGGCGGCGGTCACTATGAGATAGGCCCACCAGTCATGGCTGACGAACCCGGTCCGCGTGGAGGCCCTGGCCAGCAGGTCGCGTGCCGCGGCGTTGAGCAGGATTGTGTTGCCGCCGGCGATGCTTTGCACAAGCGCATTGCGAAAGGATGGCGGCCGGGCAAACAGCGGCGAATGGCCGACAAGGCTTCCTGTTTCCGTCATGGTTGCGGTTCGCGAACAAAACATCAGCGGGGTTTTCGCATCCTGGGTCCGCATCCAGCTGATAGCGCTCTCCAGCCTGTCGGTCTCCCAGATATCGTCCTGGTCGCAGAAGGCATAGCAGTCCGCCTCGATGCGTCGGTCGACGATCATGGAGCGGAAATTGGCGGCGAAGCCTTGCCGCGGCCCCTCTACCAGCGTCATCCGCCCCTTGGGCCGCCAGCGGGATTTCCATGTCTCGATGATGGCGGTCGTGCCATCGGTGGAGCCATCGTCTGAAATCCACAAGTCGACCAGAGGGTGCGACTGCTCGAGCAGGGACTGCAGCTGCTCCTCGATGAAGGCGGCGCCGTCTTTCGTGCCCATCAGGACCGCGATGCGCAGATCATCTTTGCTCACGAGCAAGATCGCTTTCTGAATTCTGAACGGGCCTAGCTCGCCTGCCCCGCCGTTTTCGGGATCGCGTCTTGACGTGCACTTGCCCTGGCCTTCTTGGCGCGGTCGAGACCTGCCAATGCGGCGAGCGCGCCAGCCTTGTCCTGGTTTTTCGCCGACTGCTGCAGGGCCGTGAGCGCGACCTGGACATCCGACCATTCCACGACGTCCGTGCTGAGGCCGAAAACCTTCGAGATGCCGAGTTCGACGAGTTCCTCGTCTTCGCCATGCAGCGTTTCGTGAAGTTTTTCGCCCGGCCTGATGCCGGTGAACCGGATCGCGATGTCCTTGTATGGGCTCTTTCCGGACAAGCGGATCATCGTTTCGGCCACTTCAAGAATCGGCACCGGCTTGCCCATGTCGAGCATATAGACGGCGTAATCGTGTCCGCTCTGCCGCGACGCGGCATCGGCCGCCGACATGATGACGAGATCGACGGCTTCGGCCACGGTCATGAAATAGCGCGTCATGCGTCGGTCGGTGATGGTGACGGGTCCCCCAGCCTCGATCTGCGCCTGGAATATGGTCGCCACCGAACCATTGCTGCCGAAAACATTGCCGAACCGCACTGCAATGAACTTGGTGGCCGGGAGGCGCCCGCCCGTCTCGCCTGCCGGCGTGCCGTGCAAGGCACTGATGATCTGTTCGGCGGCCCGCTTCGTCATGCCAAGCACCGATGAGGGATCCACCGCCTTGTCGCTCGATATCAGGACAAATTGCGCAACCCCGCACTTGGCGGCAACCTCGGCACAGACGAGCGTTCCGAAAATATTGGTCTGGATGGCCGAATCCCAGTTCTCCTCGAGCAGCGGAACATGCTTGAGCGCCGCGGCGTGAAAGATGATGTCCGGCCGGAATTCGGTGACGACACGCATTATCTGGCGCCGGTCCGCGACATCGACGATGCGGACCTTGAGGCGGTCGTGGTCCTTCTCGTCAACATACTGGCTCAACTGGAAAATGCCGAACTCGGAGTTGTCGGCGACCAGCACCGCCTCGGCTCCCAGTTCCAGCGACCGCTTGACCAGCGTCTGGCCGATTGAACCGGCGCCGCCGGTCACCAGAACGCGTTTGCCGCTGACAAAGGCGCCGATGCGCTGGATATCGGACGCGACCGCCGGACGGCGCAGGATCGTTTCCATCTCGACGGTGTCGAGAACCAGCTTTCCGTGCTGTTCCAACTCCGAAAGGCCTGAGAACTGCACCACATTTATATCGC
>NZ_RZOM01000366.1:0-5305 GCF_003999175.1 Mesorhizobium sp. M7A.F.Ca.ET.027.03.2.1
CCCGACCAAGCGCCTCCCCGGACTCAAGGAAAATCATGTATTCAGGCAGAAAATTCGCGGCCTTCCTCTTCGACATGGACGGCACGCTCATCAATTCCATCGCCTCGGCGGAACGGGTGTGGAGCAATTGGGCTCTCCGCCAGGGGCTCGACGTCGCCGCCTTCCTGCCGACGATCCATGGCGTGCGCGCGATCGAGACCATCACCGGCCTGGCACTGCCGGGCGTCGACCCGGCATACGAGGCTGATCTGCTGCTGAAGGCCGAGGCGGCCGATCTCGATGGCATTATCCAGATCTCAGGCGCCGTGGCATTTCTCGATTCGCTGCCGCCCGAACGCTGGGCGATCGTAACCTCCGCCCCACGTGAGCTGGCGCTGTTGCGCATGAAGGCCGCCGGCATCCCCGTCCCGGCCATCATCGTCGCGGCGGAAGATGTCTCCCGCGGCAAGCCGGCGCCCGATTGCTTCCGGCTTGGCGCGGAACGGCTCGGCTTCGACGCGCGCGATTGCCTCGTCTTCGAGGATGCTCCAGCTGGCATCGCGGCAGCCGAAGCGGCGGGCGCGGCGGTCATGGTCATCAGCGCCACGCACAAGCACCCCTTGCCAACGCAACATGCCGCGATCGCAGGCTACGACATGGTCGGCATCACCGTCGACGAGCGTGGCTGGATCGCGCTCGAGCCGCAGCGCAACGCCGCCTAGGCGGCATCTAGAAATCGCTGGTGAGGCCCTTTACCTCCCAGTCGCCGTAGCGCCCTGGCTCCTTGCCGCCGCGGCCGCCGATCTCCTTCGGCAGCGCGGCCTCCTTTTCGCGGTAGTCTTCCCGCCGCGCTGCGGCCTCGGCCAACGCACGGCGTGCGGCCGGCGTTAGCTCTCTCTGCGATGCCGCTTCGGCAGAAGCGGCGCCTGTTTTACTGATTTCGTCGGTCATGCGATAATCTCGGCAGATTGAGCCCAGTCAATTGAAACAGGAACTGGCGTTTCCCATCATATAGCCATGAACGCACGACGATCGACCCCTTTTCGGTGCCATTTCGACAGGAGCAGACGATGAACACCATCCGCACCGCCATGCTTCTTGCCGCGATGACGGCGCTGTTCATGGGCGTCGGCTTTTTGATCGGCGGAACCGGCGGCATGATGATCGCCTTCCTGTTCGCGGCCGGCACCAATCTGTTCAGCTACTGGAATGCCGACAAGATGGTGCTGTCGATGAACCGTGCCGTCGAGGTCGACGAAAGGAACGCGCCCGAATATTACGCCATCGTCCAGGCAATGGCCAAACAGGCCGGCCTGCCGATGCCGAAGACCTATCTGATCGACAACCCGCAGCCGAACGCCTTTGCCACCGGCCGCAACCCGCAGAACGCGGCGGTTGCTGCCTCCACCGGCCTGTTGCAAGCGCTGACGCCTGAAGAGGTCGCAGCCGTCATGGCGCACGAGCTCGCCCATGTGCAGCACCGCGACACGCTCACCATGACGATCGTCGCCACCTTTGCCGGTACCATCTCGATGCTCGGCAATTTCGCCTTCTTTTTCAGTGGCAATCGCGACAACAATCCATTCGGCTTTGTCGGCGTGCTGGCGGCGATGATCGTAGCGCCCTTTGCCGCGATGGTCGTGCAGATGGCGGTCAGCCGCACCCGCGAATACGAGGCCGACCGGCGTGGCGCTGAAATCTGTGGACACCCACTCTGGCTGGCATCGGCGCTTGACAAGATCGCCCGCGGCGCCGAACGCATCCGCAACCCCGATGCCGAGCGCAATCCCGCGACCGCGCATCTCTTCATCATCAATCCCCTTCACGGCGAGCGCATGGACAGCCTGTTCTCCACCCACCCCGCCACTGAGAACCGCATCGCAGCCTTGCAGGCGATGGCGCAGCAGATGCAAGGCGAAACCCAGGCCGCCCCGCGCCAGGCATCGACGCCACGGCAGGCAGATCAACCGCGGCCATCCGGCCCGTGGGGCGAGGCAGCGCAGCCCGAGCAGCCGGCGGAGCCCGCCAAGCCCAAATCCAACCCATGGGGTCGCAATCCGACCGGGCCCAAGGGCCGGTGGTCGTGAGCGTGGCGGACAGAGGACCACGACGCACGGTTTCAGGTGATCAGGAACACAGGGACGGCGGCGACTTCGTTGCCGGCCTCGCCGCACGCAAGGCAGCGGCGCGCCTGCTTGCCGCCGTCATCGACGCCAGGACCCCGCTTGATGGGCTGACCGATCACGAAAACGGCCACCCGCAATACAAGGCGCTCGACTTGCGCGATCGCGGCCTGGTCCGCGCCATCCTGGTCACCGCGCTGCGCTACCGCATGACCATATCGGGGCTGCTGGCGCGGCGCCTGGAAAAACCGCTGCCGCCCAACGCCACCGCTTTGTCGCACATATTGCATGTGGCCGCAGCCCAGATCCTGTTCCTCGAGATTCCCGACAGCGCCGCCGTCGACATTGCGGTGACCCATGCCAAATCCGATCCGCGCACGGTGCGCTTCTCCGGCCTCGTCAATGGTGTGCTGCGCACACTGGCACGTGCCAAGGAAACAGAATTGCCTGCCGCCCTTGCCGCCACCGACGAAGCGCCAAAGTGGTTTTCCGATCGCCTGAAGACCACCTACGGCAACGAGAAGGCCGGACAGATCCTCGAAGCGCATCGCGTTGAGGCGCCGGTCGACTTCTCGGTCAAGGCCGATCCCGGTCTTTGGGCCGAAAAACTTGGCGGTATCGTCCTGCCGACCGGCACGGTGCGAGTCGAGAATCTTGTCGGTCCCGTCACTGAATTGCCTGGCTTTGCCGAGGGCGCCTGGTGGGTCCAGGACGCCGCGGCCAGCCTGCCCGCCCGGCTGTTCGGCGATGTCGCGGGATTGCGGGTTGCCGATCTCTGCGCCGCGCCCGGCGGCAAGACCGCGCAGCTGATCGTTGCCGGCGCGAAGGTCACCGCCGTCGACACCTCGAAAAACCGGCTCGTGCGGCTGACGCAGAATCTCGACCGTCTCGGCCTGTCCGCCGAAATCGTTCAGGCCGACCTGCTCAAATACGAGCCGAAGGACTTGTTCGACGCCGTGCTCCTCGACGCGCCCTGCTCATCGACCGGCACGGTGCGGCGGCATCCAGACGTGCCATGGACCAAGACTTCGGCCGATGTCGAAAAACTCGCCGACCTGCAACGCAGGCTGCTCGCCCGCGCCGTCACGCTGGTGAAGCCCGGCGGCAGGATCGTCTTTTCCAACTGTTCGCTCGATCCGCTCGAAGGCGAGGATCTCTATCGCGCCTTTCTGGCCGGCACGCCTGAAGTCACCAACGATCCGTTGCGGCAAGGCGAGATCGCCGGCATCGATCCGTTCCTGACGCCGCAAGGCACGCTGCGCACCACGCCCGCTGACCTGGAGCTCGGCGCGCCGGAACGCTCGGGCCTCGATGGTTTCTTCGCCGCTCGCATGCGGCGAGCCGGCTAGCGATTGAATTGCCCGGATTTACTGACTGTTAGGGGTAGGATCGGGGGCAAAGCCAGGTGAACCGGCGTGGGGTCGTGGAATTCGCCTTCGCACGAATCGTGCAATCATGTAGACTCGGCGCCGGGGTAGAGGACGATCAGGAGGGGTTTTGGCACTTGCTGCCAGCAGCACGACGCGTCTGTGGACGCTTGTCGCGAAGGAGTTCTGGCGCAAAACGCGCCGGCGCCTGCGCGCCGGGCCTGTCTATCGCTGGCGCTATTCCGGCCGCACGCCGGAACGTGTGCTGATCGCACCGCCGGACCTGCGCCTCGCCGACCCGCAGATCGCACTCGAGATCTATTACGGCCGCTATCCCCTGTCGGGGCATCTCGTCGAGACCGGCGGCAAGTCGCCTTTCCAGATCAGCGTGCCCAATCACGGCTGGCAGAAGACGCTGCACGGCTTTCGCTGGCTGCGCCATATGCGCGCCGCCGGCACCGAGCTTGCCGCCGCCAATGCCCGCGCCCTGGTCTCCGATTGGATCACTATGCATGGCAGCCATATTTCCGGCATCGCCTGGGAGCCCGGCACGACGGCCAAGCGCATCATCGCCTGGTTGCAGCACTCCTCGGTCGTATTGCAGGGCGCCGAGTTCCCTTTCTACCGCGCCTTCCTGAAATCGGTAGCCATCCAGATCCGCTACCTCAGGTCGATGGCGCGCGAAATGCCCGACGGCAAGGACAGGCTGCGGGCTCGCATCGCGCTCGCCTTCGCTGCCTTGTCCCTGCCGGCGCCGGCATCGGCCCTGCGTGGCGCGACCCGCAATCTTGCCGAGGAACTCGACCGCCAGATCCTCGCCGATGGCGGGCACATTTCGCGCAATCCGATGGTCGTCCTGGAAATCCTCGCCGACCTTCTGCCGCTGCGCCAGACCTATGCCAACCAGGCGGAAACGCCGCCGCAGGCGCTGATCGGCGCCATCGACCGCATGCTGCCGGCGCTGCGCTTCTTTCGCCATCAGGATGGCAGCCTCGCCCGCTTCAACGGCATGGGCGCCACCATCCACGACCGCATCGCCACCATTCTGCGCCACGACGACACCGCCGGCGCGCCGCTGCTGCATGCGCCGCATTCCGGCTATGAGCGCCTGTCGATGGGCGGCACCACGGCCATCGCCGACACCGGCCCGCCGCCGCCGGTCGATGTGTCCAACGCCGCACACGCCAGCTGTCTCGCCTTCGAACTGTCGTCCGGCCGCCAGCACTACATCGTCAATGCCGGCATCGACACCTATGGCGCGGCTGAATTCCGGCCGCTGGCGCGCGCCACCGCCGCGCACTCGACCGCCACCATCAACGACACCTCGTCGGCGCGCTTCAGCCATTCACTGCGCGTCAACGACCTGCTCGGTTCCCCGCTGATCGGCGGCCCGCAGCATGTGCAGTGCAAGCGCACCGACCAGAAGGGCATTCAGGGGTTCATCGCCCGCCATGACGGCTATGTCCCGCGCTTCGGCTTCCTGCATGAGCGCGAGCTGAAGCTGTCGTCGAACGGCAACGTGCTGGCCGGCCGCGACCGCTTCCAGCGGCCCGGCAATGCCGCGATCCGCAACAATGGCCGCGACTTCGTCACTGTCCGTTTCCACGTTCACCCCGACGTCAACCTTTTGCAGGACGAGCATGATCGCCTGGTGCTGGCCGCCGATCAGGCCGACACCTGGGTGTTCACAGCAGCCGAAGTGGTGCCGGAAGTCGAGGAATCGATCTATTTCGCCGGCCTTGGCGGCCCGCGCCGCAGCCGCCAGATCGTGCTTGCCTTCAAGGCCTCGGAAATCGCCGAAGTCCACTGGCAGCTGACGCGCACCAGCATCGCCGG
>NZ_RZOM01000367.1:0-5296 GCF_003999175.1 Mesorhizobium sp. M7A.F.Ca.ET.027.03.2.1
CTGCACAGTGCTCTCAGGCGAGCGGCATATGATGGCGGTGGCGGATCCCGGCCTGACGACGCGCCATATCGTCGACTTCCTCAAAGAAGGCGAAGCGATCGAGCAAGACAGCGCTGCCGCGGCGAACACCGGGTTCGACGGCAGCGAGTTCCGCCGTGCGCTGGGTTCCTTCCTCACCGGCGTCACCATCGTCACCACCATCGGGCCCGAAGGCGAGCCGCGCGGCTTCACCGCCAACTCCTTCACCTCGGTGTCGCTTGATCCACCTTTGGTGCTGGTCTGCATCGCTCATAAGGCGGTTGGCCATCCTGTCTTTGCGACATCGAAAAGCTTCGCCATCAACGTCCTCAACGAGGATCAGAAGGCAGCGTCCGGCATATTCGCCTCGAAAGCGGCCGACAAGTTCGCCGCCGTTGCCTGGCGACCGGGACGAACGGGCAGCCCCGTGCTGGACGGCTCCGTCGCATCCTTCGACTGCGACATGGAGCGGCTGGTCGATGCCGGTGATCATTCGATCCTCATTGGCCGCGTCCGCGATTTCGAGCACAATTCCGCGCAGCCGCTCGGCTATTGCCGCGGCGCGTATGTCGCGCCCGGCCTCAGCCAGGACGCGCTGGCAGCCACCCAGCCCGGCACCGATGTCGGCGCCATCCTCGAGAATGGCGGCCGGATCCTGTTCCTGGACACGGCGGATGGTTTTGAACTGCCGCGCGGTCGGGGTCTGGGTGCGGCTGGCGATGGGAAAAGCCTGCGAGGGGTGCTTGCCGCGAGGGCCATCGAGGCCAAGCTGGGCTTCCTTTTCGCCGTCTGGGACGATGCCAGAGATGTTTCGCGCACACATGTCTACTATCGCGGCACGTTCGACGTGCCCGCTTCCAGCGATCGCGGCATCAGGCTGGTCGGGATCCACGCGATCGAGGAGTTGAAAATCGCCGATCCGGCGATCCGCTCGATGCTCGCACGCTATGTCAAGGAATGCTCAGTGGATGCATTCGGCGTCTATGTCGGCAACGATGTCGAAGGCGAGGTCCGGCCGCTCGCCAGGACCGCCGGTTCCACAGCACCCAACACAGGTGACCAGCGATGAAATTCTCGCTCTTCGTGCATATGGAACGGTCGGACCTCGCCAAGCCGCATTCCGAGCTCGTGACCGAGCTCGAGGAGTTGGTCCTGATGGCCGAACAGGCCGGATTCGAGACCGCCTGGATCGGCGAGCATCACGGCATGGAATTCACCATTTCGCCCAATCCTTTTATCAATATCGCTTATCTCGCGGCCAAAACCAGCCGGATCCGTCTCGGTACCGGAACCGTGATCGCGCCCTTCTGGCATCCGATCAAACTTGCCGGCGAAGCGGCGATGGCCGACGTCATTAGCGGTGGTCGGCTCGACATCGGCATCGCGCGCGGCGCCTACAGTTATGAATATCAGCGTATTTTTCCAGGCCTCGACGCCTGGGGCGCCGGCCAGCGCATGCGTGAGATCATACCGGCGATCCGCGGCCTCTGGGAAGGCGACTTCGAGCTCTCAGGCGAGTTCTGGCAGTTCCCGCCCACCACCTCCTCGCCCAAGCCGCTGCAGAAACCCTACCCCCCGATCTGGGTGGCGGCGCGCGATCCGAACTCGCACGATTTTGCCGTTTCCCATGGATGCAAGGTGCAGGTGACGCCGCTGGCTTCTGGCGACGACGAGGTGGCGACCCTGATGCAGCGCTTCAACGGAGCCTGCGCCGCGCATCCCGAGATCGAACGGCCGGAGATTATGCTTTTGATGCACACCTTCGTCGCCGAGGACGCAGCCGATGCCGATCGCCTCACCCAGGACCTGTCGGCCTTTTACTGCCAGTTCGGCGCCTGGTTCCAAAACAAGAAGCCGGTGCACCAAGGCATATTGGAACCGCTGACGGAGGACGAGATCGCGGCCATGCCGCAATACGCGCCGGACAGGATCAGGCAGAATCTGGTGATCGGCGAAGCCGACGAAGTCCTCGCTCGACTGAAGGCTTATGAGGCGCTCGGCTACGACCAGTATTCGATCTGGATCGACAGCGGGCTTTCGCATGAGCGCAAAACGAAATCGCTGAAACTGTTCATCGACCGGGTAATGCCGGCCTTCCTCTGATCGCGAGCCCATGACCGACGCTGTTTTCAGGAACTTCATCGACGGCCGCTTCGACGAGCCATCAGCCACGTTCGACAGCGTCGACCCGTCGACCGGCGCGGCCTGGGCCAGGATGCCGGTGGCGAGCGAAGCCGATGTCGACCGCGCCGTCGAGGCGGCGCACCGCGCATTGCGCTCAGACCCATGGCGAAGGATGACAGCGACAGAGCGTGGAAAGCTGCTTGTCAAGCTCGGTGACCTCGTCGCCGCCAATGCCGCGAGCCTTGCCCAACTCGAGACACGCGACACCGGCAAGATCATCCGCGAAACGCGCGCCCAGATCGCCTATGTCGGCGACTACTACCGCTATTATGGCGGGCTCGCCGACAAGCACGAAGGCGCGCATGTGCCGATCGACAAGCCGGATCTCGACGTCACCATTCGTCGCGAGCCGATCGGCGTCGTTGCCGCCGTCGTGCCGTGGAATTCGCAGCTGTTCCTTTCGGCCGTCAAGCTCGGCCCGGCGCTGGCCGCGGGCTGCACAATCGTGCTCAAGGCCTCCGAGGATGGTCCGGCGCCGCTGCTCGCTTTTGCCGAACTCGTCGAGGAAGCCGACTTTCCCTCCGGCGTCGTCAACATCCTCACCGGCTTCGGCCATGAGTGCGGCCAGCGCCTGACCAGCCACAAACTGGTCTCGCGCGTCGCCTTCACCGGCGGCCCCTCGACGGCGCGCGCCATTGTCAGGAATACGGCGGAGAACCTTGCCTACACGACGCTGGAGCTCGGCGGCAAAAGCCCGATCGTCGTCTTTGCCGACGCCGACCTCGACAGCGCCGCCAATGCGGTTGTCGCCGGCATTTTCGCCGCGACCGGCCAGAGCTGCGTCGCCGGGTCACGGTTGCTGATCGAGCGTTCGGTAAAAGATGAGTTCCTCGTCCGGCTGAAGCGCAAGGCCGAAGCGATCCGCATCGGCGACCCACAGGATCCGGCCACAGAAATGGGGCCGCTCGCCACGCTGCGCCAGCGAGACTGGATCGAGAAGGTGGTCGCGGAGAGCCTTGCCGCGGGCGGCAGACTGGTCACCGGTGGAACGCGGCCAACCGGCGACGGCTTCTACTACGCGCCGACTATCATCGACGCCGGCGGCAGCGACCTGCCTTGCGTGCGCGAGGAATTGTTCGGGCCGGTGCTCAGCGTGCTTGCCTTCGACAGCGAGGCGCAGGCACTGGCGCTCGCCAACGATACGCCCTTTGGCCTGGCTTCGGGCGTGTTCACCAGCAATCTCGGCAAGGCGCATCGCATGGCGCGTGACATCCATGCCGGTGTTGTCTGGGTCAACACCTATCGCGCCGTATCGCCGCTCGTTCCGTTTGGCGGTTACGGCCTGTCGGGTCTCGGCCGCGAAGGCGGGCTCGACGCCATCAGAGATTACACGCGCTCGAAATCCGTCTGGATCAAGACGTCGGACGAGCCGATCCCGGATCCCTTCGTCATGCGCTGAGGGATGTGGGGCGCAGGTGCATTGAGAAAAACAAGAACAGACCAACAGAGGAGAATATCATGAAATTGTTTCTGACCGGCTTGCTGGCCGGACTGCTCGCCGCCACCGCTGGCAAGGCCGATGAAATGGCCTTCACAAGTTGGGGTGGCACCACGCAAGAGGCGCAGACGAAATCCTGGGCAGCCCCCTTCGAGGACAACTCCGGCATCAAGGTCCTGCAAGACGGACCAACCGACTACGGCAAGCTCAAGGCCATGGTCGATGCCGGCAACGTTACCTGGGATGTCGTCGACGTGGAGATGGACTTCGCCATCAAGGCCGCCAAGGACGGGCTGCTGGAACCGATCGACTATTCCCTGGTGCCCAGGGCCGATCTCGACCCGCGCTTCAGCAATGAGCATGCCGTCGGCAGTTTCTATTATTCCTTCGTGCTCGCGTGGAACAAGAGTGCCGTAACGGGCGAACCGACCGGCTGGGCCGACATGTTCGACACCAAGAAGTTTCCCGGCAAGCGGACCTTCTACAAATGGTCGGCGCCCGGCGTCATCGAGATCGCGCTGCTCGCCGACGGCGTGCCGGCGGACAAGCTCTATCCGCTTGACCTCGACCGTGCCTTCAAGAAACTCGACACCATCAAGTCCGACATCGTCTGGTGGGGCGGCGGTGCTGAGTCACAGCAGCTGATCGCTTCCGGGGAGGCCGCCTTCGGGCAACTGTGGAACGGGCGCGTCTTTGCCCTTCAGCAGGATGGCACCGATGTCGGAGTCTCCTGGAACCAGAACCTCACCGCCGCCGACGTGCTCGTCGTGCCGAAAGGCGCCAAGAACAAGGGCAGTGCGATGAAGTTCCTTGCCGCTGCGTCCAGCCCGACCGGCCAGGCGAAATTCGCCGAGGCAAGCGGCTATGCGCCGATCAATACCAAGGCCAAGGCTGAGATGCCCGCCGATGCCGTCAAAGCACTCCCCGATGCCCATGTTGAGGGACAGATCAACCTCGACATGAACTACTGGGCCGAGCATCGAGATGAGATCGCCACGCGCTGGTATGCCTGGCAGACCAAGTAACGCCGTTGCAGGTGACGGGCGCGCGGCTTGCGCGCCCCGTTTCGGGACAGGACCGCTCGATGCAAGGAATTTCTTTCAGACGCAGCTCAGTCGCCGGCCTGCCGGCCGGCAGCGGCAGCGCCTTGCCGGCTCTGCTGCTGGTCGGCCTGTTCTTCATCATGCCGGTGGTGGCCCTGCTGCTGCGCAGCGTAACCGATCCTGAACCGGGCCTGCAGAACTACGCGACCCTGTTCGGCAGCGGCACCTATGTGCGGGTGTTCCTCAACACTTTCCTGGTCGCATCGGTCGTAACCGCCGTCACCATCCTGGTGGCCTTTCCCGTTGCATGGATGCTGGCGATCATGCCGCCGGCCATGGGATCGATCGTCTTCGGCATCATCGTGCTGTCGATGTGGACCAACCTTCTCACCCGCACCTATGCATGGATGGTGCTGCTGCAGCGTACGGGGGTGATCAACCGGGCACTGATGGGGCTCGGCATCATCCACGAGCCGCTGCCGCTTATCAACAATCTGGCCGGGGTCACCATTGGCATGGTCTACATCATGCTGCCCTTCATGATCCTGCCGCTGGTGGGCACTTTGCGCGCCATCGACCCTATGACGCTGCGCGCCGCCGCCCTTTGCGGCGC
>NZ_RZOM01000368.1:0-5273 GCF_003999175.1 Mesorhizobium sp. M7A.F.Ca.ET.027.03.2.1
ATACCTCACCGCCTATGGCGCGCTGATCGATATCGCCGGGCTGCACAGCGGAGACCACGTGGTGATCACCGCGGCGTCGAGCAGTGTCGGGCTTGCCGCGATCCAGATCGCCAACAGTGTGGGCGCGACGACGATTGCGGTGACGCGAACATCGGCGAAGATGCGGGCGCTGCTCGACGCCGGTGCGGCCGAAGTCGTGGCCTCGACGGAGGAAGATCTGGCGGCGCGGTTGAACCAGATCGCCGGGCCGCGAGGCGTGCGCGTCGTGTTCGATGCGGTCGGCGGCCCGAGCTTCGAGCCGCTGACGGCGGCCATGTCGCATAGCGGCATCCTCATCGAATATGGCGGACTGAGCCACGCGCCGACACCGTTTCCGCTATTCGCCGTGCTGGCCAAGACACTGACGCTGCGCGGCTACCTCGTCCACGAGATCACCGGCAACCCGGCGAAACTGGAGGCCGCCAAGGCTTTCATCCTCGCAGGACTCGAGACCGGGACTCTAAAGCCGATCATCGATAGGACCTTCGCGTTCGACCAAATCGTCGAGGCACATCGCCACCTGGAGTCGAACGAGCAGTTCGGCAAGATCGTGGTGACGATCTGAAATCGTGGTGACGATTTGAAATCGTGGTCACGGTCTGAGCGAGATGGCGAACAAATCACTCTTGCGGGCAATATCGCCCCTTGAAGGCGCGGCGCTGCATTCCTAATTGTCCCCTGCGGGCCGGGCCCCTCTGACTGTCGCTTTTGGCGACTGTGATGTCGGACCGCTGTAACGGGCCCGTTTTCATCCTTTTCGGTCGAGCGGGTTCCTTCTTTTTGGTTTGGAGCGCCGTATGACATCTACTTCTCTCCTTGGCATGACTTGCCCCTCCTGCCGCGTTGCGCTCGTGATGAGCGAACGCCAGGGTATCGAAATCGACTATTGTCCGCAGTGCCGCGGCGTCTGGCTTGATCGGGGAGAACTCGACAAGATCATCGAGCGTTCCGGCAGGGAAGCGGCGCCGGCGCCGCAGCCACAGCCGGCAGCATTCTCCCAGCCGCAACACGGCCAGGGCCGCGACGACGATTATTCCCGCTCCCACGGCCACCGCTATCCAAAGCGGAAGAAATCATTTTTCGAAGAGTTGTTCGATTGACCGCATGACGCCGGCACCCGGCGACGGCTGAAAATTTCCGAAACCGCAGAGACAAAGGTTCATCTCCGATGACTTCCCGTACAAGCCGATTTGCAGCCCTCTTTGCAGGACTGTTCCTGGCGTTTTCGATGGTCGCGATAGACCATGCCGAGGCGCGCCGCGGCGGCAGTTTCGGCAGTCGTGGCATGCGCACGTTCCAATCGGCACCGCCGACTAGGACCGCACCGGCCCCGACCGCTCCGGTCGAGCGTTCGATGACGCCCAACACCGGTGTGAACAACGCGGCCCGGCAGCCGCAGGCAGGCCCGCAGAGGCCCGGCTTCATGAGCGGTTTCGGTGGAACGATGATGCGGGGCCTGCTGCTCGGCGGCCTGATCGGCCTGCTCGTCGGCCAAGGCTTCGGCGGCCTGGCCGGAATGTTCGGTTTCCTGCTTCAGGCCCTGCTCATCGGTGGCGCGATCATGCTGGCTATCCGCTTCTTCCGCTCGCAATCGGCGCGTGGTCCTGCGCCAGCGCTCGCCGGTGTCGGCAATGCCCAGGCTTCGAGATTTGAGAACCGCGCAACGGCAGGGCAGCAGACTGCAGGCTCCTTCACAATTCCCGGCTTTGGCGGTGGTTCGGGCGGAAGCTCTCCAGCCATCGGTTCTGATGAGATCACGCTGGCTCAGACCGACCTCGACGCATTCCAGCAGCTGTTGACCGATGTCCAGGAAGCATTCGGGCGCGAAGACCATGCCGCTCTGCGCCGGGCTGTTACCCCCGAAATGGTATCCTATCTGTCGGAAGAGCTGGCCGACAATGCCCAGAAAGGTCTCAGGAACGAGGTAACGGACATCACGTTGCTGCAGGCCGACGTCGCTGAAAGCTGGCGTGAGGATGACCGCGACTACGCCACGGCCGCATTGCGCTACGAGTCTCGTGACGTGACGCGCGAACGGGCCAGCGGCAAGGTCGTCGCGGGCGACGATGATCATCCGACAGAGACGACCGAGCTGTGGACATTCGTGCGTGAGAATGGCTCGAACTGGAAGCTCTCGGCAATACAACAGGCTTGAGCCCCGGGCGATTTTGTCCAAGGCTTCGCGGTTGTGGGTGTTCAGCGCACGATCTTGACGCACATCGGCGTGCCGATCTCGATGGCGCGTCCGGTGTCGGTCAGCATGCCGGTCTCGGTGTCGCGCGCGAAGATCAAGATGCGGTCACCATTCTGGTTGGCGGAAAACAGATGGCCGCCTGACGGCGTCAGCGCCAGGTTGCGCGGCGTCGCACCGCCGCAAGGGACGTAGCCGACGAGGCTCAGCGAACCCGTCTGCTGGTCGACCGCCATGATGACAACGCTGTCATGGCCACGGTTGGAGCCGTAGACAAAACGGCCATCCGGGGAAATCTGTATGTCGGCGCAATGGTTGCTGTCGCGCGCCTCGGCTGGCACCGCGGGCTTCGCGTCGATGAGCGTGAGCTTGCCCGAGGCTTCGTCCAGCGCCATCGCCACGATGGTCGAATCCAGCTCGTTCATAACGAAGACGAAGCGTCCGTTCGGATGCAGTGCGAGGTGGCGTGGACCGGCGCCGGATGGCAAAGCGGATTCGGTTAGCTTGGCCAGATTGCCGTCGTGCCCGATCCGGTAGGACACCAGCCGGTCGATGCCGAGGTCGGCGACGATGGCTGTTCCCCCGCCGATGGTTTCGGTGACGCTGTGGGCGTGCGAGCGCTCCTGCCGTGCCGCATTCGGGCCGCTGCCGGAATGCGAGACGCTGGCCAGCGGGGCCGACAAGGCACCACTCTCCTCTAAGCCATAGACCGCCACCGCGCGATCCGGACCGCCCTCGCCCATGCCGTAATTGGCGACCAGCAGTTTTGTCCCGTCGCGGGTGATGGAGTTATGGGCGGTGATGCTGCCCAGCGACGGCTGCTTGTTCAGATAGGTGAGCGCGCCCGAGGCACGATCGAAGCTGTAGGCGGAGACAGTTCCCTCGCGCCAGGTGAAGACTTCCGAATTGGCGTAGACGTGTGAACCGTCCGGCGTCACCGAGAGGAAGGTTGGATTGTCGACGTCATCGGCTTCAGCCAGCTTTCGGGTTTCCAGCGTCGTCTCGTCAAAGCTGTAGACGCTGAGGCCGACGCCCCGAGCGCCCTGAAAATACGGCGCCTCCCGGTTCAGGCTGCCGACAAAGACCAGACAATCCTTGTGCATGATTTTCCTCCCTGCCCGCCTGCGCTTCGGCGCGCGGGAGCAGCCAAAATTTCGCCTGTTCACGCTTGCAACGCAACCCCATATGTGAAAATACTATTTACAAAAGAAGATTGACGGGAGGAGAAGTCTTGCATTCAGGCGCCTTGATGCGTGTTCAAATGGTTGCGCGGTCCCTTCGGCAGGACTGGCGGATTCGGTCATGACCGATTTCGCATCCACCGTCGGTGTCGCCTCGACGCATCCCAAGAACATGCCGGCGGATCATGCCGCGCTGCCGGTATGGAACGCCGAAAACTGGTTCTATGAGGATTGGCCGGTCGGGCAGAAAATCCGCTCGTTGCGACGGACCATGGCCGAAGGCGACAGCCATTTGTTCAACACGCTGGTGCTCGACATCCACCCCTATGTGCAGGACCAGATGTTTGCCGAGAGCGAAGGCATTTTCGGCAAGCAGCTGATCGCCGGCGCCTTCGTCTTCTCGGCTGGCCTGGGACTGGTCGCCACCAACTGCGTCAACGCCTTTTCCTATGGCTACGACAAGCTCCGCTTCATAAAACCCGTCTTCATTGGCGACACGATCTATTCGATCCGCTCCAATCTCGACAAGAAGCCCCGCTACCAGGAGATGGGGTTGATCCGCGCCAGCTACGAGGTGTTCAAGGGCGAAGGCGAGCTGGTTCTCTATTGCGAGCATCTGCAGACGGTGAAGTACCGCAACCCGGCCGACTTCGTCGGCAAGACGGAGAAATAACGATGCCGGCAGCAGCCGAATTGCCGCTCGCCGGTCTCGTCGTCGTCGACATGAGCCAGTTCCTGTCCGGGCCTTATTGCTCGCTGAGGCTGCTCGATCTCGGCGCGCGCGTCATCAAGATCGAGCGCCCGGATGGCGGCGACCTGTCGCGCCGGCTCTATCTCAGCGACACCGAGATCGGCGGCGATTCTACCATCTTCCATGCCATCAACCGGGCCAAGGAAAGTCTTGCCATCGACCTCAAGAACGAGGCCGACCTCGAGGCGCTGCGCGGCCTTCTGGCCAAGGCCGACGTGCTGATCCAGAATTTCCGGCCGGGCGTCATCGAACGGCTCGGCCTGGACTATGAGGCGGTCCGCAAGATCAATCCACGCCTGGTCTATGCCTCGATCAGCGGCTATGGCGAGGACGGCCCGTGGGTCAAACGCCCGGGCCAGGATCTCCTGGCGCAGGCGCGTTCCGGCGTGATGTGGTTGAACGGCGACGAGGACCAGGGGCCGGTGCCATTCGGCCTCGCCATCGGCGACATGCTGGCCGGTGCGGCCTGTGCGCAGGGCATTCTGGCCGCACTGGTGCGGCGCGGTATCACCGGTCAGGGCAGCCACATCGAAACCAGCCTGCTGGAAGCGCTTGTCGATTTCCAGTTCGAGGTGCTGACCACGCATCTCAATGACGGCCGCCGGCTGCCCAGGCGCTCCAGTTTCCGCAGTGCGCATGCCTATCTGTCGGCGCCTTACGGTGTCTATCCGGCCAAGGACGGCTATCTCGCCATCGCCATGACGCCGATCCCCAAGCTGGCCGATCTCCTGTCGCTCAGCGAACTCGCACCCTATCGCGACAAGCCGGCATCCTGGTTCACCGCGCGCGACGACATCAAGGCGATCATCGCGCAGCGGATCGCGACCAAGACCATCGATGAGTGGCTTGATATCCTCGAGCCGGCCGACATCTGGTGCGCCAAAGTGCTGACCTGGCCGGAGATGCTGGCGAGCGAAGGGTTCCAGTCCCTCGACATGCTGCAGACTGTGACGCGCGAGGACGATGTGTCGATCCTCACCACCAGTTCGCCGCTCCGGGTCGATGGCATAAGGGCCAAGGTCGATCGGGCGGCGCCCCGCATCGGCGAGCACAGTGCCGCCATCCGCGCGGAGTTCGGCCTGTGAGCGTGCCCATCCTCAAGGGCATGACC
>NZ_RZOM01000369.1:0-5262 GCF_003999175.1 Mesorhizobium sp. M7A.F.Ca.ET.027.03.2.1
CAACAGAACCAGCGGAATGGCGGCAAGCGACAGGATCATCATCAGCTTGAAGTCGTTCATGTAGCTGATGATCGTCGCCTGCAGCGTCACCACGCCGTCGAGCGCGGCGCGGCCCGCGGCGCTGTAGGGATCCATCGCCTGGAAGATGGCCGGATTGCTGAAAGCCTGGTTGTAAGGCGTCACATAGGTGGCGATGTTGGCGTGGTTGATCTGCACGTTCTCCGTCAACAGCGCGGTGACGACGGATATGCCGACGCTGGAGCCGATGTTCCGCGACAGATTGTAAAGGCCTGTGCCTTCCGCGCGCCGCTCCGGCGCCAGCGTGGCGAAGGTGATGGTGGTCAGCGGCACGAACAGGAAACCCAGGCCCGCGCCCTGGATGAAGCCGGTGCTGATGATCGTCCATTGCGACACATCAGGGGTCCAGCCGGTCATGTCGTACATCGCCCAGGCGGTGACCAGCAGGCCGGTCAACAGCAGCCAGCGCGTGTCCACCTTGCCGATCAGCCTGCCGACCAGGAACATGCAAGCCATGGTGCCGAGACCGCGCGGCCCCATGACGATGCCGGCCGTCACCACCGGATAGCCCATCAACGTCTGCAGATAGGGCGTCATCAGGGCCAGCGAGGCCAGATAGGTGATTCCGATGATGAAGATGAAGATCATGCCGACGGCGAAATTCCTGTCGAGGAACAGCCGCGGGTTCACGAATGTGTTTTTGGCGGTGAAGGTGTGGACGAGGAAGATGTAGAAGGCCGACGCGCAGATCAGCGCCTCGACGATGATCTCGGACGACGAAAACCAGTTGAGCTGCTCGCCGCGATCGAGGAACATCTGCAGCGCGGCGATGGTTATGCTGAGCATGCCGAAGCCCAGCCAGTCCAGCCTGGCCTTGGGGTCCGTCTTGGTTTCCTGGACGAACATCGAGACGCCGGCGAAAGCCAGAGCCCCGATCGGGACATTGATGTAGAACACCCAGCGCCAGCTGACGTTTTCGGTGAGCCAGCCGCCGATGACCGGCCCGAGCACCGGCCCGACCATCACCGAAACGCCGAACAGCGCCATCGCCGAGCCGCGCTCCTCGACGCTGTAGATGTCGAGCAGGATGCTCTGCGCCAGCGGCACCAGGGCCGCGCCGAACAGACCTTGCAGCAGGCGGAAGCCGACGATCTGCGGCAGCGACTGCGCGAAGCCGCACAGCACCGACGCGACGACGAAGCCGGTGATGGATATCAAAAGGATGCGCTTGCGGCCGAAACGATTGGCAAGATAGCCCGAAGGCGGAGTCATGACGGCCGCCGCGACGATATAGGACGTCAGCACCCAGTTTATCTGGTCGGCGCTCGCCGAAACGCTGCCCTGGATATAGGGTAGCGCCACATTGGCGATGGTCGTGTCCAGTGCCTGCATGATCACGGCCAGGATCACGCAGGCGGTGATGGCGCCGCGATTGGCGACCACGCCACCTGTCGCGGACGCGCTGGTCATGACTTTTGTCCGAACCGGCCGAGGAGGTCCGTCACGAAGTCCGGCAAGCCGCGCGCATGACCGGTATCGATGCCGACCACGACGCTCATCCCGCCACGCAACGGCGGCTTGCCCTGGAGATCGTCGACCGTCACGCGCATCGGAATGCGTTGCACGACCTTGACCCAGTTGCCGGTGGTGTTCTGCGCCGGAAGCAAGGAGAAGCTCGACGACGACGCCGGGCTGATCGAGGCGACCGTGCCGTGCCAGACGGTGCCGGGATAGCTGTCGACGCTGATCGTCGCCGTCTGTCCCGGCCGCACATAAGTCAGTTCGGTTTCCTTCGGCTCCGCCGCGATCCACAGATCGGTCGCCGAAATCAGGCTGAAGGCCGGCTGCGAAGCCGGCAGGTACTTGCCGACCTGAAGCGCGTCGACATTGGTGACTATGCCGTCGAACGGCGCCTTGACGATGGAATCGGCAAGATTGCGCTGGGCGTCGTCCACCGCCGACTGCGCCTGGAGGTAGAACGGATTCTTCTCCACCGGCTGGCTGGCGTCGCCGCCAAGCTGGGCAAGCGTCGCCTGTGCCTGCGCCTGGGCAACGGACACTTTCTGGCGGGCGGCGACGAGGTCGTGCTGGGCGCTGTCAAAGGTCGCCTTGGAGGAGGTGGAGGTCTTGAGCAGATCCTGCTGGCGCTGGAAAGCGGCCTCGTAATAGGGGATGTCGGCCTGCGCCTGCTCGATCAGCGCCTGCGACTGCTGGTAGCTCGCCTGCAAGGTCAGCACCTGGTTGCGTACAGTGCCGAGCTGCGCCTGGGCGGCGGCAAGAGCGGTTTCGAAAGAGGCCGGCCGCAGCCGGAAAAGCACCTGGTCCTTCTTCACCGCCTCGTTCTCGTGCACGTCGATCTCGGACACAGTGCCGGAGACATCGGTGGAAACGCCGAGCGACTGCGCCTGGATGTAGGCGTTGTCGGTCGTCATGACCCGGCCGCCGATGACGTAGTAATAGCCGCCGACGACCAGCGCGACCGGAAGCAGGGCAAACAGGATCGGCCGTGCCCGGCCGCGCTTGGGCTTGACCGGCGCCGGAGGCGCCACCGCAACCGTGGCCTGCCGTGGCTCCTTGGACGGCGCCTCGAGCGCCGCCGGCTCCAGGGCGACCGGTGCTTCGAGTTCGTCATTGCCGATGAGGGTGCCGGCTCGCCTTTGTTCGCGTTCGCTGTCCAGTCGGATGATCTGGTCGCGCGCCCGGCCGGCGGAGGATCCGTCTTCTTCGGCAGGCTTCTTTGGTGAGGTTGATTCAGCCATGTGTTTTCTCCCGGTCGGCGGCAGGCTGGGTGCAAGCCGCGAGCAGATTGGATTTGATGAGGGATAGGGTTTGCAGCAGATGCAGCTGGGCATCCGCGGAAAGACCGACAAAGGCCTCGTCCCGCGTCTTCTGCCCATTGCTGCGCATGATTTCGATGAGCGGATAAGCTTGCGGCTTCAGGTAGAGCAGCCATGCCCGGCGGTCAGCGGGATTGGCCCGGCGCTCGATGAAGCCGCGTGCCTCCATCTTGTCGAGCAGCCGGGCGAGCGTGATCGGCGTGATCTCGATAAGGTCCGCCAATTTGTTCTGGTGGATGCCTTCATGCAGGCAGAGATAGGCCAGCACCTGCCATTGGGCGCGGGTCAGCCCCGATGCCCGCGACCTCTGCTCGAACCGCTTTCGAAGCAGGCGCGCGACATCGTGCAGCACGAAGCTGATGTTGGGTGGCGATGGCATGGGAGGTACTGGAGTTTCGGCGCAACTTTTAGTGAGCATGCTTATTATCATCATGCACATAATCCCGCTGGACGCGGTGCGCAAGACGGACTAAGCCCGCCTGGAAAAATGACGCATGGGCTGCGACACCACAAAAAGGCTCAGGTAGCAGGCTGTTGCCGGGCAAGGATAGGACGATGAATTGGCTGAAGATCGTGACCGTGGCGGCCATCGCGGGATGGCCTGGCATTGCGCTCGCAAAGGACGCCGTCAGCTGCGGCGGCGCCGCGATGCTGGGTGGCGCGCAATTGAACTGCAGCCACGTCGAACCCCAGGCGCCGCCTCAGTTTTGCACCTATAGCTGGGCTCTCCACATGCCGGCCGGCGATCAGAAAATCGTCGAAGGCAGCTTCATGCTGCCGCCCGGCGCGGCGAACGTCACCGTCTATCAGGGCAGCGGTTTCGACAGCGCAATGTCCGATCCGATCGTGATCTGTGGCGGCGGCAAATGAGCAAGGCCGTCGAGGAAAGCTCGCTCGTCGCCCGATTGGTGCTATAGGGCGGATCACGCTATTTTGAACGGGCGCATTCGAGTTTCGGATGTGCCTGGCTGCCATTTCTCTGACGGACTTCGACATGGACGGACCCAACCCAGACATCAAGCACCCGATCCCGATGCATACCCGCGTCGGCTTCCTCAAGGGACTGGTGAATGCGCCGAACATCGAGGTCGGCGACTTCACCTATTATGACGACCCCGACGGGCCGGATAAATTCGCCGAGAAATGCGTGCTGCACCACTATCCGTTCATCGGCGACAAGCTGATCATCGGTCGGTTCTGCGCCATCGCCGAGGGCGCGCGCTTCATCATGAACGGCGCCAACCACGCCATGTCCGGCTTTTCGACCTATCCGTTCAATATCTTTGGCCATGGCTGGGAAAAGGGTTTTGACCCGGCGACGTGGTCGAAGGAAGTGCGCGGCGACACCATTGTCGGCAGCGACGTCTGGATCGGCATGGAGGCGGTGATCTTGCCCGGGGTGGAAATCGGCCACGGCGCCATCATCGCCGCGAAATCGGTGGTGACGCACGACGTGCCGCCCTATGCGATCGTCGCCGGCAATGCGGCCAAGGTGGTGAAGATGCGTTTCGACGACCGGACAATCAGGCGGCTGCTGGCGGTGGCGTGGTGGGACTGGCCGGTGGACAAGGTCAGTCGCAACCTCGATGCTATCCGGGGCGCCGATATCTCTCTTCTGGAGGCAGCAGCTTGAACGCTCTGAACAGCAGCATAATCGGCACCGAACTGTTTACGCGAGGGTGGATCTTCATCCGCGGCGTGCCGGCCATGAAATTCCTGCCGCCTGAAGGGCCGCCGGAAATCGCCTTTGCCGGCCGCTCGAATGTCGGCAAGTCGTCGCTGATCAACGCGCTGGTCAACCAGAAGGGGCTGGCGCGCACCTCCAACACGCCGGGGCGCACGCAGGAGCTCAACTATTTCGTGCCGGACGGATTTTCGGGTGAGGGCGCCGACCTGCCGCCCTTGGCGCTGGTCGACATGCCCGGCTATGGCTATGCCACCGCGCCGAAGGAGAAGGTCGACGAGTGGACCAAGCTGGTCTTCGACTATCTCAAGGGCCGCGTCACGCTGAAGCGCGTCTATGTGCTGATCGACGCCCGCCACGGCATCAAGGCCAAGGACGACGAAGTGCTGTCGCTGCTCGACAAGGCGGCGGTGTCCTACCAGATCGTGCTGACCAAGACCGACAAGATCAAGACTGCCGGCGTGCCGAGGCTGATCGAGGAGACGCTGGCAAAGATCAAGAAGCGGCCGGCGGCGTTCCCGTTCGTTCTGGCGACGTCTTCGGAAAAAGCCGAGGGCCTCCAGGAATTGCAGGCGGCCATCGTGCTTGCCGCCAATGGCGGCTAAGCATCCACACCTTAGAGCATGGCCTACGGCTTGGCCTCGATAGCAATCGTCTGGTGGCCTTCTTCCGCCACAAGCCTTTCGGTGCCGTATGCCTTGAGGAACATGCTGACGCCTGACC
>NZ_RZOM01000036.1:0-5000 GCF_003999175.1 Mesorhizobium sp. M7A.F.Ca.ET.027.03.2.1
CTCCTTCCCGGTTAATCCGGCCATGCCGAGGCCGGGCGGCGAGATCGAGACTATTCCTCGATGCCCTTGGTGCCGCGACGCTTGAGGTACTTGTCCCAGTAGAAGTCATCCGCATTGTCCTTGGAGACAATGGAGAAGCCATTGTCGACGAAGGGCACGCTCATCGGGTTGAAACCCGAACGCTTGGCGTCGTTCATCGGATCGATCAGGCCGGGATGCTTGGCCATCCACAACAGCATGAAGCCCATATAGCCCTGCATGCCCTGGTTTGGATTGACCGAGCCGAAGATCTCGCCGGCCTTGATCATGTCGAGGATCTTGGCGTTGACGTCGGCGAGCATGACGCGGATCTTGCCACCGCCTTCCTTGGCGGCCTGGGCAGCGCCGATGGCCGAGTTGGCCTCCGGCATGAACACGGCGCCAAGATCAGGATGCGCCTGCGCCAGGCTCAGAACCGCCTGATAGGCCTTGGTGGGATCCTGGTTCGAAGCGGCGCGGCCGACGAGCTTCATGTCAGGCCATTTGGCTTCCATGCGGGCAACGAACGCGTTGACGCGCTTGTCGTGGTTGTCCTGGCCGGGATTCTCCAGCACCGCATATTCGCCCTTGCCGTCCATCGCCTTGGCAACGGCGTCGGCGGCATAGGTGCCTTCGGCATTGTTGTCGGAAGTGATGTAGGAGACGCGCTTGGAATTCGGCGAGTCGGCGGCGAAGGTCACCACCGCGGTGCCCTGTTCGATGGCGCGGTTGATCGGCTCTATGAATGGATCGGAATTCATCGGATGCACCAATATGCCGGCCGGCTTCTGCGCCAGTGCCTGGTCGAAGGTGGCGATCTGCTTGTTGACGTCGTATTCCGGCGTACCCGTATAGGCGGTCTCGCAGCCGAACTGCTGGCCGGCCTGCTTGAACATTTCATAGACCGGGAACCAGTATTCGACGCCCGAGACCATGACGTTCATGACATATTTTTCACCCGGCTCGCATTTGAACGGGTTTGGGGTTTCGGCGCGTACCTGCATCGACCCAAAGCAGGTCGATGCAGCCGCCGCGATTGCGAGCGTGCTCAGAAATTTGCGCAAGTTTCCTCCCTTGGCCGAAGCCATCCTCAATGACCGTCGCAGGCGCTCACCGAGCGCTGCCGTATGGATTTGATGATGCCGACCTTCCTCCGAAAGCCGACGATCGGGACATTACAACCTCGGCGCATGTTGTCAATATAATTCAGATATTGAAATATATTTCACAACCTACTTCATACGCTCCGGTCGACGAAGGTGGTCGCAGGCCGCCAAGGTGGGCCAGGCAAGGCCTTTCCGGCCTTTTTGGCCGCGAACCGGGGAGTGTGGTTGGAGTATCTGCACCCAGGAGTTCGCGCGGTGCCCTCCCGCCGGCCGCGTCTTATCACGTGAAGCCCAGATCTTGTTTGATAAGCATCTGCTCCGGGCGCGGCGTGACGCTCTCCATGTCGCTTGGCCAAGAAGTCTGCTGCTGCGTCGGCTTACAGCAGCCTTGACCACCCGGAGTATTCCGAGAACCTTCGGCTGTCCCCCGAATGCGAACGGCCCGCTGGCTGGTGCCTGGCGAACTGTTTGTTTGGTGCAGATTGGTTTGCAGGGGACGGGATTGGTTTTTTTGTTCCGCAGCTGGGCTTCGCCTTGTTGCGGGCGCCTGATCCGGGGCAATCGGTGGCCAGCCAAGATGAACATCAAAACGGTCCGCCGGCATTGTTCCTGGCGGATTGTTTGCTTACCGAAGTTTGGTTGGGGAGAGGATTTGAGTTTTCTGTCTGGCGGCTTGGGCTTGGCCTGCTTGGGGGCGCCTGATGACGGGTTAAACGCCGGCACCAGGGCAAAAAACAAAAGAGCCCGCACGAGGCGGGCTGTTTGTTTAGTGAGGTTTGGTTGCGGGGACAGGATTTGAACCTGTGACCTTCAGGTTATGAGCCTGACGAGCTACCGGGCTGCTCCACCCCGCGTCACCTCTTAGCAAGCGTTTGCTTGCTAATCTTAGCAAGCGTCTGCTTGCTAATCTAAGCAAGCGCTTGCTTGCGTTCCTAAGCAAGCGTTTGCTTGCTTTTTTGTGTAAGCCGAGGCCTACAGATAGGTATATGGCTGACCAAATGAAAGGGCCGCTTACGCGGCCCGTGATCCCTTGGCGGGCCATTTCATAAAGAGAAGACATCACTCCATCCGATTGGATGTGAGTTCAACGTGCGTTTAGCAGACCTGGCAGCGACCTACTCTCCCGCGTCTTGAGACGAAGTACCATCAGCGCTGGAGCGTTTCACGGCCGAGTTCGGAATGGGATCGGGTGCAGCCGCTCCGCCATAACCACCAGGTCGGCAAAACGCACGTTGTTCGAGAAGCTTTTGAGCGAAGGAGCACAAAGAGGCATCGGCAGCGGAGCTGTCGGGTGCCTCTCGGGGCTATTCGCTGGTCTTTTTTGTGCCTGTCATCCTCCGATTTGGAGCGATGAGCATAAGGAATGAGAACGATCAAGCCGATCGAACTATTAGTACCGGTAAGCTTCAAGCGTTGCCGCTCTTCCACACCCGGCCTATCAACGTGGTCGTCTTCCACGGTTCTCAGGGAATACTCGTTTTAAGGTGGGTTTCCCGCTTAGATGCCTTCAGCGGTTATCCCGTCCGGATATAGCTACCCTGCTATGCGGCTGGCGCCACAACAGGTCCACCAGAGATCCGTCCATCCCGGTCCTCTCGTACTAGGGACAGATCCTTTCAATATTCCTACACCCACGGCAGATAGGGACCGAACTGTCTCACGACGTTCTGAACCCAACTCACGTACCGCTTTAAATGGCGAACAGCCATACCCTTGGGACCTGCTCCAGCCCCAGGATGCGATGAGTCGACATCGAGGTGCCAAACAACCCCGTCGATATGGACTCTTGGGGGTCATCAGCCTGTTATCCCCGGCGTACCTTTTATCCGTTGAGCGATGGCCCTTCCACGCGGGACCACCGGATCACTATGACCGACTTTCGTCTCTGCTCGACTTGTCAGTCTCGCAGTCAGGCAGGCTTATGCCATTGCACTCAGCGAACGATTTCCGACCGTTCTGAGCCCACCATCGCGCGCCTCCGTTACTCTTTAGGAGGCGACCGCCCCAGTCAAACTACCCACCATACATTGTCCCGGACCCGGATAACGGGCCGCGGTTAGACATCCATAGTAATAAGGGTGGTATTTCAAGGGTGGCTCCACCTGAGCTGGCGCCCAGGTTTCAAAGCCTACCACCTATCCTACACATGCCACTACGAATGCCAATGTAAAGCTATAGTAAAGGTGCACGGGGTCTTTCCGTCTAACCGCAGGAACCCCGCATCTTCACGGGGAATTCAATTTCACTGAGTCTATGCTGGAGACAGCGGGGAAGTCGTTACGCCATTCGTGCAGGTCGGAACTTACCCGACAAGGAATTTCGCTACCTTAGGACCGTTATAGTTACGGCCGCCGTTTACTGGGGCTTCGATTCAGAGCTTGCACCCCTCCTCTTAACCTTCCAGCACCGGGCAGGCGTCAGACCCTATACGTCGTCTTGCGACTTCGCAGAGCCCTGTGTTTTTGATAAACAGTCGCTACCCCCTGGTCTGTGCCACCCTCCTCTACTTGCGTAGAAAAGGGTCACGCTTCTTCCGAAGTTACGCGTGCAATTTGCCGAGTTCCTTCAGCATAGTTCTCTCAAGCGCCTTGGTATACTCTACCAGACCACCAGTGTCGGTTTCGGGTACGGTTTATAAGGAGGAGCTATTTCCTGGAACCACGCAGCAGCCCGTTCAATCCGATAAGATTGGACTACCTCAATGATCCGTCACTACCTCCAAGCCCACGAATATTAACGTGGTTCCCATCGACTACGCGTTTCCGCCTCGTCTTAGGGGCCGGCTAACCCTGCTCAGATTAGCTTTAAGCAGGAACCCTTGGTCTTTCGGCGGGGGAGTCTCTCACTCCCCTTACGTTACTCATGTCAGCATTCGCACTTCTGATACCTCCACCACCCCTCACGGGTATGGCTTCATCAGCTTACAGAACGCTCCGCTACCGCTTGGCCCTTGCGGACCAAACCCTAAGCTTCGGTGTATGGCTTTAGCCCCGTTACATTTTCGGCGCAAAGACCCTTATTTAGACCAGTGAGCTGTTACGCTTTCTTTAAATGATGGCTGCTTCTAAGCCAACATCCTGGTTGTTTTGGGATCCTCACATCCTTTCCCACTTAGCCATAACTTGGGGACCTTAGCTGTAGGTCAGGGTTGTTTCCCTTTTCACGACGGACGTTAGCACCCGCCGTGTGTCTGCCGACTAGTACTCCCAGGTATTCGGAGTTTGGTTAGGTTTGGTAATCCGGTGAGGACCCCTAGCCCATCCAGTGCTCTACCCCCTGGGGTATTCGGTCGACGCTCTACCTAAATAGATTTCGCGGAGAACCAGCTATTTCCGAGTTTGATTGGCCTTTCACCCCTAGCCACAAGTCATCCCGAACTATTGCAACAGTTATGGGTTCGGTCCTCCAGTAAGTGTTACCTTACCTTCAACCTGCTCATGGCTAGATCACTCGGTTTCGGGTCTAATGCGACGAACTGAACGCCCTATTCAGACTCGCTTTCGCTGCGCCTACACCTAGCGGTTTAAGCTTGCTCGTCACACTAAGTCGCTGACCCATTATACAAAAGGTACGTGGTCACCCAGGACGAACCTTGGGCTTCCACTGTTTGTAGGCAATCGGTTTCAGGTACTCTTTCACTCCCCTTGTCGGGGTGCTTTTCACCTTTCCCTCACGGTACTAGTTCGCTATCGGTCATGCACGAGTACTTAGGCTTGGAGGGTGGTCCCCCCAATTTCAGACAGGATTTCACGTGTCCCGCCTTACTCGAGGACGATTGATTGCATTACGCGTACGGGGCTGTCACCCACTATGGCCCTACTTTCCAGAAGGTTCCGCTTGTCTCTCAATCGCCACTGGCCTGGTCCGGGTTCGCTC
>NZ_RZOM01000036.1:10000-13266 GCF_003999175.1 Mesorhizobium sp. M7A.F.Ca.ET.027.03.2.1
GCGCCGATCGGCACGCCGATCATCGCCGCCGGCAACGGCACGGTCGAGAAGGTCGGCTGGGCCGGCGGCTACGGCAAGCAGATCATCATCCGCCATGCCAATGGCTATGAGACATCATACAATCACCAGAGCGCCTTTGCCAAAGGCATCGAACCGGGCGTGCACGTCCGCCAGGGCCAGACCATCGGCTTCCTCGGCCAGACCGGCCTCGCCACCGGCCCGCATCTTCACTACGAGCTGATCGTCAACGGCACCAAGGTTGATCCGATGCGTGTCCGCCTGCCGGTCGGCAAGGTGCTGAAGGGCGATGACCTCGTCGCCTTCAAGCGCGAGCGCGAGCGCATCGACGAACTGCTGAAGCAGGAAGACAGCGATTCGCTGAAGGTTGCGAGCGCCAAGATCGACGGTTGACCCGCTTCAGCCTTGCCGATCTTCGGCCTGTCGCGGCCATGGCAATCGCTCACCGGGAATGGTCGTCCAGGCGATGACAGCCGCAATCAGGCAAAGCAGCGCGGTCACCGAAGAAACCGCGGCAAAAGCGGCATCGCTGGCGGCGAGCCTCGCCGCATCGATGGCCGGCGCAAGCCCGGCTGGCGCCGGTTCACCAAATCCTGGGATGGCGGACGTTGCGCTCGCGTCCAGCGCATTCGCGTAAACCCATGCGGCAAGCGAGCCCATCGCCGCCACCGCGATCAGACCGCCGATGCGTGAGACGGCATTGTTGATGCCGGAGGCGGCCCCCGTGTCCTTGTCTTCCACCGCCGTCATGATCGCGGTCGACAAAGGCGACACGACCAGAGCCATGCCGAGCCCCATCAGCCCCATCAGCGGGAATATTCCGATCCAGAAATTGTGGATACCGGCGTAGGTGAGCAAGGCCAGCCCGGCAAACGCGAAAGCCACGACCAGGCTGCCGCAGGCGATCGGAAAACGGGGTCCGATCCGGTCCGACAGCTTGCCGACCGGTCCCGACAAAAGCGCGATCAATGCCGACAAGGGCAGGAAGATGAAGCCGACCTCGGCCGTGCTCAGATCCCAGCCGGCGATCAGCAGCATCGGCAGATAGAAAAGGTTGGCCGATAGCGCAAAATAGAGGAAGAATGTCGCCACATTGGCGCCGGCGAAAGCACCGACGCGAAACAGGTTGAGGTCGATCATCGGCTCGCGCTGCCGAAGCTCGAAAACGATGAAGACAGCCAGCAGTACGACGCCTGCGGCAATGCTCGGCCCTGCCATGAGGCCCTCGCCGCTGGCGCTCATCGATGTCAGCCCATAGGCAAGCGCGCCGAAGGCCAATGTCGCGAGCGCTGCACCACCGAGATCCAGGCTGCGTTTCTCCGTCGGCGTATCGGCAGGAACCTTGGCCAGCAGAAGCCAGATCGAGATCAAGCCCAGCGGCAGGTTGATGGCGAAGATCGCCCGCCAGATGCCGTCGCCGAAGGCCGACAGCACGAAACCGCCGAACACCGGGCCAAGTGCCGTGGTCAGCGCTGAAGCCGCCGCCCAGATCCCAATCGCGCGGCCGCGTTCTTTCTTCGGGTAGGCCTTGGCGATGATGGCGAGGCTGCCGGGCACCATGATTGCCGCACCGATGCCCTGCAACGCGCGAAATGCGATCAGCACAATGGCATTCGGCGCCAGCGCACAGGCCAGCGAAGCGACGATGAACAGCGCAATGCCGGCCACGAAGGCGCGGCGCAGACCGAATCGGTCGCCGGCGGCACCCCCGGCCAGGATCAGCGCCGACAGCGTCAATGCATAGGCATTGGAAATCCACTGCGCCTCGGCAAGGCTGGCGCCGAGGTTGACGCGAATCGCCGGTGTGGCGATGGCCAGGATCGAGCCGTCTATGAAGCCAAGCGCCGAGGCCAGAATTGCCGCGATCAGCACAAATCGCCGCTGCGACTGCGGACAAAACGTTCCATGCGTGACCGGGCTGGTCAGCGGGACCGCGGCAGCTTTGCTCGGTGAATGCATGAAACCTTGCTTAAACCCCTAGCGCATCGGCAACAACCGGCCAGTGGCTTGCAGTCATTGAAACCAGCCGTTTGGCCAGGGTTGCACCCTGTCAGGGTGCAAATGGCACAGTCATGCCAGCCCGGTTACGTGCAGCCGGCGGGGATCTCGATGAGGCGACCACTTGAGAGCTCGGCTTCATCCTGATCATGCAGCTGGTCTATGCCGCCGCACTTCCCAGTTCACTGCTGCGCAAGGTTATCGGCTGAAGGTCCGCCGACAAACTCCACCGTGACACCCGGCGAAACCAGCTTGGCCAACTCCCGCGCATCCCAGTTGGTCAGGCGTACGCAGCCATGGCTTTCGGTCTTGCCGATCTTCGACGGATCCGGCGTGCCGTGGATGCCATAGGTCGGCTTGTCCAGGGCGATCCAGACCGAGCCGACGGGACCGTTCGGGCCCGGCGGAATGGTCAGGACTTTGTCGTTCTGGCCCTGCTTGAAATTGATGCTGGGATTGTAGGTGTAGTTCGGATCGAGCGCGACGCGCGACACCGTGTGAATGCCGGACGGTGACGGCGTGTCCGATGAGCCGATGGTTGCGGGATAGGCCGCGACCAGTCTGCCGCCGGCATCATAGGCGAAAACCTCTTTCTTGTCCTTGTCGGCGACGATGCGGGCCACCGGCGTCGAAACCAGTTTGCCGAAATTGGCGACCTTGATGGTCGTGCCGGGACGATTGAAATCGAGGTCCGGGTTGAGCGCTTTGAGATAATTCTCGTCCATGTGGAAGCGCTCTGCGAGCGCCTCGGTCACCGACGTATAGCCCATGCGATCGAGTTGCGCCTTCTGGCTATAGTCTTCCGGGATCGACGCGACATAGGGACCGGCCGCATCCTCCGCTGTGATCGTGTAGTTGGCGAAGGCATCGCCGCCGGATTGCGCAAGTGCCGCCTGGATGGCGACCGCGTCGGTCGATCGCAGATTGGCGCCGGTGATCTGGTTGTAGGCAGCGAGCGCCTTGTCGACATTCGAACCGAAACGCCCGTCGATGACGCCAGGCGAAGCGCCACCCCGGTCTAGCAGCACCTGAAGGGCGGCGACATCCTGGCGCGCTCCCAGCGAAAGTGCCGGGGCAACAGTGGTCTTGCCCCCAGCCTTTGGCGGCAGTGCCGCCTGATCGGCTGACGTCGCCGGCGGGGCAGGGTCTATCGAGGCTTCGTTCAGCGGCTGGCGCTTGATGGTGCCCGGCTTCGCCGGCTGCGGCGCGTCGGGATAATTGTCATCGTAGCTGCCATCGTCCTGCGGTGC
>NZ_RZOM01000370.1:0-5261 GCF_003999175.1 Mesorhizobium sp. M7A.F.Ca.ET.027.03.2.1
GAAACCGACGGTACCGGCGCGCCGCTCGCCCTCATAGGGGTTCGAGGTGTTCATGTTGGTCTCGGTCATGCCGTAGCGTTCGAGGATCGCGTGGCCGGTGCGCTCGCGCCAGGACTTGTGCGTCTCGGCCAGCAGCGGCGCCGACCCGGAAATGAACACACGGATGTTTTTTGCCGCCTCATGGTCCAGCCCATCCTGCTGCAGCAGGCGCACGTAGAAGGTCGGAACGCCCATCAGGGCCGTGGCACGCGGCAGCAGCGAGACGATGCGGGCCGGATCGAACTTCTGCTCGAACAGCATCGAGGCGCCGGCCATCAGGACGACATTGGTGGCGACGAACAGGCCGTGCGTGTGGAAGATCGGCAATGCGTGGATCAGCACGTCGTCTCCAGTGAAACGCCAGTGCTCGACCAGCACGCGCGCGTTCGAAGCAAGATTCTCGTGGCTGAGCATGGCGCCTTTCGAACGGCCCGTGGTTCCCGACGTGTAGAGGATCGCCGCGAGGTCATCCGGCCCACGCGCTACGTCATGAAAATCCATCGGCAGCCGCGAGGCCTGATCGGGCAGCGATCCCTGGCCGTCCCGGCCGAGCGTGACGGTGACGGCGCCCGACTTTTCCGCCAGCGCGCCGATGTCGGCCGCTCTTGCCGGATCGCAGACGACCAGGCGTGGTTCTGCGTCGCCGAAGAAATACTCCAGCTCGGCCAGCGTGTAGGCGGCGTTGAGCGGCAGGAAGACGGCGCCGGCTCGCAGGCAGGCGAGATAGAGCATGACCGCTTCCGGGCTCTTCTCGACCTGCACGGCAACGCGGTCACCGGGTTCGACATCGAGTTGCAGGAGCGCATGCGCAAGCTGCGCCGAGCGGGCCAGCATATCGCCATAGGTGAGCGAGCGGCCATCATCGGTTTCCATCAGCAAGCGCGCTGGCGCCGGCATCCGGGACCGGAACGCATCGAACAGATGATTGCTCATGAAGACTTCCCTGGGTGCGGCGGCGCCGAGCATGCGCCTGTCGCGGCATGCCTCGGCGGCGAGAGTTCGCGGTTCTTGGCCACGCCGTCAAGCCCGCCGACAGCGGTTCACGCCAGCCGCGCTCGGCGCGGATTGCGAGCAAGAAACGAGCGCAAGAGCCCGCCAGGACACGACTGCTATCGCCGAGCGCGTTTGCGGGCGAGTTCCTTCGTTTCGTCGTCCTGCTCGAAGCGCTTCATGCACATGGCGGCAGTCAACTGGTAGTGATTGAGCAGTGCCTCGACGGCACCGTCGGCATTGCCGTCCAGGGCACATTCGGCGATCAGGCGATGCTCGCCGAAATCGTCGCGCTGGACGCCTTCGCCATCAATGGCCATTTGCCGGTAGCGATACGCGTGATCGGAGAGCTGGTCGCAAAATCCCACCAGCCATTGCGACCGGCAGGCCGAAATCAGCACCCTGTGGAAGATGCGATGCAGCCTCTCCCAGTCGGGATTGAGCGAAAAGAGATCCTGCGGAGACAGACGTGACGCGCGTCCCAGGCGATGCAGCGCCAGCACGAGCTGTTCTTCCCATTCGGCGGTGCGGTGGGCGATGGATTCGCGAAGCGCCCGCTCCTCGAGCCAGCAGCGGGTGCGCGTCAGCTCATCGAGCTCCGACGCACTGACCGGCATGATGAAGAAGCCTCGCTGATCGTGCCGGCCGAGAAGTCCTTCCGAGGCGAGGCGATTGAGAGCTTCGCGGACAGGCGAGGCGCCGGCTCCATATTTGGAGACCACCCATTCGACCCGCAGCTTGCTCTCGGCCTCAAGAACACCCCCGAGAAGATCGTCCCGCAATTGCTGATAGACCGTACTGGCAAGCGTACTCTTCGGTCCCGCAGCGTCATCGTTCAGATTGGCAGCTCCGTATGTCATAGCGACTCCTTGTCCCCAAGACTTGTCCTGGGCGATTCGAGTCCGAAAGCATTCGCCTTCTCGTACTTGTACCATACAGTGCGAGCATTCGCCTGCTCAAGCAGAAGATCGCGTTATTGTACTTTAGCACGAAGGAATATGCGGCATCTGGAGCTCAATGCTGTAATTCCGCGCATTTTCACAACCTGCGGGAACTTAACATGTTTTGTATGCACGCAGGAGAATCTGTTCTTTCTGTTCTTTTGTATTCGCGCGGGATCAACTGTCTGCTGTGAGGACCCTTGAGGCCGAATCAGGCAGCTGCTCCAGATCCGATACCGTTGCGCATCAGACCATCACAAGCCTCGGCCAGTACCAGAACCTTGGCCGGCATGCCGGGCAGAACGCGGGAACAGCGCTGGTTAGCCGGCTGCGCGGTCGGCTGCCGTCCTGATCGCCTGGATGTTCTGACGGTAAGCCTCGACGCTGCCGCCTTTGAAGATGGCGGCGCCCGCCACCAGCACGTCGGCGCCGGCAGCGGTGACCAGCGGCGCGGTTTCGGCCGAAACACCGCCGTCGATCTCGATGCGGATCGGCCGGCCGCCGATCAGGGCCTTGACCCGCTTCACCTTGTCGACGATGGCCGGGATGAAGGCCTGGCCGCCGAAGCCCGGATTGACGGTCATGATCAGGATCAGGTCGAGCCGGTCGAGCACATATTCGACCACGCTTTCCGGCGTCGCCGGATTGAGCGACACACCGGCCTTCTTGCCGAGGTTCCTGATGGTCTGCAGCGAGCGGTCAAGATGCGGGCCGGCTTCGGCATGGACGGTCAAACCGTCGCAGCCGGCCTCGGCGAAAGCGGCCAGATAGGGGTCGGCCGGGGCAATCATCAGATGGCAGTCGAAGAAGGCCTCGGTGCGGTTGCGGATCGCCTTGATCACCGGCGGGCCAAAGGTGATGTTGGGCACGAAATGCCCGTCCATCACATCGAGATGGATCCAGTCGGCGCCGGCCGCCGCCACCGCTTCGACCTCATCGCCGAGTTTGGAAAAATCCGACGCCAGCACCGACGGTGCAATCAGGGTCTTTCTGCTCATGGATGCGGCCTTTCCGAGTGCCCTTCTCGTTCGGCCACTCTATCGACTGCCTAATGCGCTCCAGCCGACTTGTCGAGGGCACGGGCGCGGCGGCTGCACGGGCGGAGGTGGCGTTGCAGCGTCCGCGATCCTGTTGCAGCCAATTTCCGCTTGCCTCGGAGCCATAAGAAAACCCGCCGGATTGCTCCGGCGGGTTTCTGGTCTGGCGTCGAGCAGATCGTTATTGCTGCTGGAGTTTCAGGATTCTGTCTGGAACCGGATCCTGCTGCTGTTCGACCTGCGGCCTGCGCCGTGGCAGTACCTGCTGCAGCAGCAGGCCGGGGTTGAGCTCCAGCGACGGTTGTCCGCGGACCGGCCGGCAGTTCGGATAGCGCCCGATCGTGCCTTCCGGGCAGCGCCGCCTGATGATCGGCTGGCACTGGCCGTTGATCATCTGCGAGCCCGGTGCGCATTCCACCTCCTGCCTGGGCTTGCGGCATGCGCCGTTGATCACCTGCGTCCCACGCGGACAGCCACACTCGCCACGCTTGTTGTGGACCTGGCCGCGTATGTCGCACTGCTCCTGCGTCGGCTGCTTGCGTCGGCAGGCATTGCCCCGCACCTCGGTACCCCTCGGGCAGACACAATTGCCCTTGGCGTCATGGACCTGGCCACGGATGGTGCACTGGTCAGGCTTTGGCCGGATCGGACGGCAGGCTCCGTTTCTGACCTCGGTACCCCTTGGGCAGACACAATCGCCGTCGGCGTCGTGAACCTGACCACGGATCGTGCACTGCTCGGGCTTTGGCCGCATCGGACGGCAGGCGCCATTGCGCACCTCGGTCCCTCTCGGGCAGACACAATCGCCATCGGCATCGTGGACCTGGCCACGGATGGTGCACTGCTCGGGTCTGTCGGTCCTGACACATCTGCCGTTCTCAAGCCCGGTTCCGCGTGGGCAGACGCAACGTCCGTCCTCGGTGCGGATCTGGCCTTCGAGCAGCACACAGCGCTTCGGCTGTTCCGGCTTCGGCACGATACCGCCGCCCGGCGAGCACTGGCCGTTGCGGTAGGTGGTGCCTTCCGGGCAGACGCAGCGGCCGGCATCGTTCATGACGAAGCCTTGCGAGCATTCCTTATTCGTCTCCTGGCTGATGGTGAAGGGATGGCAGGCATAGGCCTTGCCGCGATCGCCCTGCACATTGGTCTGATCGCCGCCAAGCACGTCGCCACCGCCCTGCACCCGTGTGTCGGGAGAGAGCACGCCGACGCAGTTCTGGCCGCTGACATTGCCCTGCAGATTGGCCAGGCGACCGTCCTCGGGAATGACCACGGTGACATGGTGCACCCGGCTTTCGCCGGTGCCGAGCGACAAATTGGCAATGCAGGATAGTGGCAAGGTTGCCGGTTCCGGCGAACAGCCGAAGGGCGGATCGATCGACGTGATCTCAACGCCTTCCAGCCTGCCGAGACCCTCCACGCCGATCGCATCGCCAATGCGGACCGGCCCGGAGAAGGGGGTCGTTCCGTCATTGGTGATGGTGATCTCGAACGAACAGGGTTGGCCGAGTTTGCATTCACGGTCGCCGGTCTTTTCGACACGGATGGTCGAAGAACCGCCGCCCTTCGCGCAGGCCTGGCCAAAGGGATAGACGACGTCGTCGCCCGGTGCCGGCCCATAGGAGCCGCGCGCGCAGTTTTCGAACGCGCCATTGGCCGAAACCGTCACGTCGAAGTGGCGGCTGATTCCAGGTGTCATGACGGCACCGGGAATCTGGCACGACAGCGCGTTGGCCGGAACCGGTCCGCACGCCCATTCCGCACCGTCGGGGGTGACGGTCTGGATCTGGACGGGCGCGCCGCCGGCCACCAGCGTGGCGGCATCGTTGACCCGCACCGGACCGGTGGGGGCAGCAGTGCCAAGGCTGATGACGGTGATGCGGCAAGAGATGAGCGCGGCACCGGCGAGCGAGCCGTTGCAGACCTTGGTGATGCGCAGGGTCGGCTTGCCGGCATTGGGATGACGGAAGCGTTCCTTGGCGCAGGCCTTGTTGTTGGTGAGGTCGTTTTCGCCGGGGATGGGCTTCACCGTCGCGCAATTCTCGACAATGTCCGACTGATAGCCGGCCGGCATGACCGCCTTGACGACGATCGGCGTCGAGCCGCCCGGAGGCAGCGAGATCCCCGCATGGTCGCAGCGGAACAGGCCGGGACCTGTCGGTACGCAGGTCCATGGCGGGCTTGGGCCGAAGGTCGAGGAGGCCGGCGCGCCGGCCGGGTAGCTATCGATCACCGTCAGCGGCCCGTTATAAGT
>NZ_RZOM01000371.1:0-5256 GCF_003999175.1 Mesorhizobium sp. M7A.F.Ca.ET.027.03.2.1
CATTGTGAAGCGTCGGCTCACTCTGACAGGAGACGTCGGCCGCGTCATCCTGCCCGGACGCTATCGGGGAAACATCGAGCACCTGTCGGAGCATTTCGGCGTGCCCTTTGTGCGCGGCCCCGACGAGATCGCTGACCTGCCGGCCTTCCTTGGCCGGGCGTGCAAACCGCCGGATCTGACGCGTCACGATATGCGCATCTTCGCCGAGATCGTCGATGCGCCGATGCTGTCGGTCGAGGCGCTGATGGCGAGGGCCTCGATGCTGGCCGCGGCCGGCGCCGATGTCATCGATCTGGGCTGCCTGCCGGAGACGCCGTTTCCATTGCTGCCGGAGGCTGTGCGAGCGCTCAAGGCACGGGGATTTATGGTCAGCGTCGATTCGGCCAGCGTGGACGAACTGACGATCGGGGCACGCGCCGGCGCGGACTATCTTCTCAGCCTCGATGAGAACACGCTGCCGTTGATCTTCGACCATAGGGCTACGGCAGTGTTGATACCGTCCACGCCCGGCGATCTGGATTCGCTCGGCCGGGCCATCGAAGCCGCTCAAAAGGCCGGCGTTGCCTTCATTGCCGATCCCGTGCTCGACCCGATCCATTTCGGCTTCGCCGTTTCACTCGGGCGCTTCATCGAGGCGCGGCGCCGCTGGCCGGACGTCGAATTGCTGATGGGTACCGGCAATCTCACCGAATTGACCGACGCGGACAGTTCCGGTGTTACGGCCGTTCTAGCGGGACTCTGCTCGGAACTCCGGATCCGAAACGTGCTGGCGGTGCATGTCAGCCCACACACGGTGCGGACGATCGAGGAGCACGATATCGCCCGCCGCGTCATGTTGGCTGCTTGCACGGACGGCGCGTTGCCGCGCGGCTATCACCCAGGCCTGTTGCAGGTCCACGATCGCAAGCCTTTCACAGCCTCAGCCGACGATATCGAGGCATTGGCGGCCCAGGTGCGCGACGCCAACTTCCGGATCGCGGTAGCGGAGGACGGCATCCATGTTTTCAATAGCAAAGGGCATGCGGTTGCCACGGATGCGTTCGAACTTTTTGCCGGGCTGGACGTCAACGCCGATGGCGCACACGCTTTTTACCTCGGCGCGGAACTGATGAAAGCGGAGATCGCGTGGCGCCTCGGCAAGCGTTATGTGCAGGACGAACCGCTCGCATGGGGCGTTGCCGCGCCGGCTCCTGAAACCGACCGTACCCGTCTTGCCGAGCCGGGCCAGACGCTCCGCGCAAGGAAAGAGCGCTAGGATCATGCCCTACATTCGCGAATCGATCATCACGACGGTCAACAAGGCAGGCGACGTCCACATCGCGCCGATCGGCATCATTGCCGAGAATGACGGCTGGGTGATTGCACCGTTCCGGCCGTCGGTCACGCTCGACAATCTCGCCGAAGTGCCATTCGCCATCGCCAATTATACCGACGACGTGCGTGTCTTTGCCGGCTGCCTGACAGGCCGCAGGCACTGGCCAACCGTTCCGGTTGACGGGTTTCCGGTCCCGAGGCTCGAGGCGTCGCTGGCGTATTCGGGTCTCCAAGTCCAGGCGGTCGATGACAATGGCGTGCGCCCCCGCCATTTCTGCCGCGTGGTGCGGGAGGAAGCGCTTGCGCCGTTCACCGGCCTCAATCGAGCCAAGGCGGCGGTGCTTGAGCTGGCCATCCTGGTCAGCCGGCTCGGCATGCTGCCGCGCGACAAGATCGAGGCGGAAATCGCCTACCTTTCGATCGCCATCGAAAAGACGGCAGGCGACGGTGAAAAGGAAGCCTGGGGCTGGCTGATGCAGCGTGTCAGCGATCACTTGACCGCCAAAGATTCCCGGAGCGAGGACGCGCGGGGTTAGGCCGAGCGCCGCACCCTGCTTACAACGGATATCCCGCCAAAAGCGCTACCGCGGACGCGGGGGCCGCGCTGCTCGCTTGCCCGCGAACGGTGTCATCGGCGGGGATGATGTCGGCGAAATCGACGTAGCTGCGTTCCATGCGTTCGGCCAGTCGCCTGATCTGCCAGCGACCGATTCCGGCCCCGACGATCGGGACATCCCGCGGCAAGGTCCCGGCAACCAGAGACGCTGCATCGTGCACTTTGCGCAGTTGCTGCTCGCTGAACCAGCGCGCGACTTCACCCCATTCCGGCGGGGTCAGGTCAGTGGCGTCGCGCCCCACCATGCGCGCCAGCCTCGCGATCGAGCCGTCCACGGTCTTTTCCTTGCCGTCGGCGGGAGGGTGCCTGTCGTCGTCCTCGTCGAGCACGCCCAGGATGCGATGCGCGTCGGCGATCGAGGCGAAATACTCATTCATCAGCGGCGTTAGCCTGCCATGGACGGGAGCCGACGAGGCTACGCCGAACAGGAATGTCCTGGTAAAGCCGGTATAGACCAATTCGCCGGTTAGAAGCCGTCCGGCATCGGTGTAGCCGTCATTGGCCACGGCGCCGTTCTTGATGGCAATGATATCGGTGGTGGTGGAGCCCATGTCGATGAACAGGGCATCGCCGGCGAGTTTTGCCACCAACAAGGCTGTCGCGTGCCAATTGGCGGAAGCCACATCGGCGCCTAACTGCGCTGCCTGCTCGACCCCGACGAAACCGGATGGTCCGGCATAGACCAGCTTTTTGTCTGTGGGGAAATGGGTGGAAATCTGACCCAGCAGAGCCGCTACGCCGACATCGCGGGACGGAAAGATGTCCGACAGTTCGCCTGTCATGGTGAATGCGTTGAGATCCGCACCCGCGTAGATCGGAGCCGTTTCGTCGAGGGCTGAAGCCAGCTTGTGAAGCCCTTGCCAGAGCGGCGTTGCGATCGTTACCGCCTCGACGATGCGACCGTCTTGTGCGCGGGTCACCTTCAGATGCGCGCCGCCAATGTCGAAACCGGCAATGATGCCCTTTCTTTTTTTCACGCTTCAAGCTTTCATGACGGGGGCAATTGGTCGGTGAGAAAAGCGTTGCGTATTATTCCGGTTCTCGACCTGAAGGACGGCGTGGTGGTTCGCGCCCAGCAGGGAAAACGCGATCGCTACAGGCCGATCGTTACGCCGCTCAGCCGAAGTCCTGATGTCGTCGCGGTCGCTGAAGGACTGCGTGGGCTTTATCCTTTTTCGACCTTCTACATCGCAGATCTGGACGCTATCGAAGGCGGAACGCCAAACAGCGACGCACTCGCCCGGTTGAGGACGATGGCGGAGCCGCCGGAACTTTGGGTCGATGCCGGCGTGGCCGACGAAAAGACACTTTTGGCGGCTCTTGCCGAACGCTCCCTGTCTCCTGTTCTTGGCTCTGAATCGCAGCGGGACGACATGTTGCTGCGGCGTTTTCGCGATCATCCCGATCTCATCCTGTCCCTTGATTTCATCGGCGATAGTTTTTGCGGACCGCGTTCTCTTCTCGAAGAGCCCGAGCTTTGGCCGCAAAAGGTGATTGTCATGACGCTGGCCAAGGTCGGTGCCGCCGCCGGCCCTGACTTCCGGCGGTTGCAGGAGGTCAAGGCCAAGGCCGGAAATCGCACTGTCATCGCGGCTGGCGGCGTCCGAGATGAGACCGACATCGGCGCCTTGTCCGCAATGGGTGTCGCCGCGGCGCTAGTAGCAACCTCATTGCACAACGCTACGCTCACACCCGGCCGCCTCGCATCACTCGGCGCCTGATCATCGTTGCTCGTCGACTCCCGAAGGACGTGCGCCCTTCGGGAGGTGACGTTTCAAAAGCCCAGAACTTTTTTCAGCCGGCGCAACAGACCATCCGTCTCAGAAGAGGGTTTTTCCTGTGCGGGGCTGTCTCTTGTCTAGGCTGCGAACGGATGCTTGACCTTGTCGCGCTGGGCCGTTGCTTCGGCGGCGGTCGGGGTTCCTGCAACGGCGCGCTGGATAGCTTCCTTTGTCGCCTCGTAATTGTATTTCTGGATCTTGGCGTCGTCCGCCGCGTCCCAATGGATGAACACCCCGACGCAGATGAACACGTCGTCCGCTTCGTTGGCCGGAATGGTCCCGTCCGCAACGCTGTCCTGCACGGCCTTTGCCACGGCGTGCTGCGCCGGGCCGAACATCTGGACCGCCTGCTTGGCGCCCTTGATCGTGACCTTGTTGAACATCACGGTGTTGGGTTTGCATTGAAGATTGGGCGCGATCACCGCCAAAAGCGAAGTAAAGCCATCCTTGTTGTTGGTAAGCGCGTTGCAGAATGCCGTTTCGACCGCGCTCCCCCGCGGGCCGATGAGCAGGTCGACATGCGCGACTTCGTTGCCGTCTCCCACCAGCGATTCACCGACCATAACCTTTGATATTTTTGCCATGCCAATTTCCTCCAAGACACAATTATGATGTCCACGGACGCTGCAACCGAGCAGGCGCTCGATGGACAGCTATCCTTGTTGGCAGCGTCCGGATTTGCCCGGACCGGTTGGCTAGATAGCCGCGGAAGCACAGCTTCCGCTTTTGGAAGTCAAGCACCAACGCCGCGATTATGCAAGGTGAGGGCGAGGGTGTGGACTAAAAGAGTAGCCACGGTGAGGTCGGCCGAGGTGCCGGGATTGATGTTGTCGGCCTTTAACCGACGGTCGAACTCCATGAGCAGGCGAATGCGCGACGGCTCGTCGCCCTCGGCATGTAGCGCCGCCTGGACGGCAACGGCTTCCTGCCGCGCCTGATTTGCGACGTCAACGCCATGCTTGCGCATCACATGGCTGTCGGGGAAGCCGGCGAGAAACGCCATGTAGACGAATACCGTCGGCCACATGCCGGTTTCTCCACGTGCCAACGCTCCATCCAGCGCGGCGAGCCCGACCCCGAACACGTCGCCGAAACAGCTGCCGTACTGGCGGGCGATCATGTCGCGATCGGCAGCCTCCCGCATCGCGTCCAGCAAATGGACCTTCGGCTCCTGCCGCACATCGTTGGCGGCTTCTCCCAGGCCACCTGGCGCGGCCGTGACGATCGCCTCGAATACCGCCTTGGTATCCTGCACGCTCAAAGCCCGAAGCAGCGGGTCGAGATTGTCTCGCAGTCTGTCACCGCCCATTTCGGCGGCGCATATCAGTGGCCCTGCCAGAAGGATGATTCCGAGATTGGTATTGGTTGCGACCGCCAGTCGGGTCGCGCGCACGGCCTCCAGCATGCGCTGTCCGACCGGCAGACGAGGATCGGTCAGCGGCCTGGAAGAAACCTCCGCACTCATCATGAACTGGGCGGCCGACATTCCGTGTCCGTCGGCGAACAGATGGACGTTGCCGGGTTTGAGGGCTTCGATCTCCATCC
>NZ_RZOM01000372.1:0-5252 GCF_003999175.1 Mesorhizobium sp. M7A.F.Ca.ET.027.03.2.1
GCGCCGGCCAGCCATGTTTCGAAATTCAGCTTGTGCCGCGCGCCGACCTTGACCGCCGGATGTCCGGGCATCGAGGCGAGTTCGGCGGCCGTGCGCAGGAAGCCGCATCCTTTCCATTTCGGGTGACGAGCGGACCTCGCCAGATTGGTGAAGATCGCCTCGACCTTGCGATCCGCGCCGCCTTCGGCGGCATCGAACCAGCCGGCCATCCGCTTCAGATTGGGTTGGTCGCGGCCATCGAGATAGGCGGCGATCAAGTCGTCCTTGCTCTTGAAATGGTAGTAGAGCGTGCGCTTGGTGAGGCCCGCTTCCTCGGCGACGGCATCGACGCTGACACGACCGATTCCTTCGGCATAGAAAAGCCTGGTCGCGGCATCGACAATGCGTTTGCGGGTAGGGCTTTGCGTGTCAGGCATGACCTCATGTATACCGACTAGTGAATATACTCAAGCGACAAAGGGCATAGTCTTCCAGCCATGAGCATGATGGAGAAGGAAGAGCCAAATGACAGATCTTGTCCTAAACGAAACCAGGGATGGGATTGCCATCCTCACCCTCAACCGGCCGGAAAAACTCAACGCGCTGAACTATGCCCTGATCGATCGCCTGCTTGCGGTCCTTGACGACATTGAAGTCGATGACAGCGTCCGTGCGATCATTCTGACCGGAGCAGGGGAGCGGGCGTTTTCGGCCGGCGGCGACATTCATGAGTTCTCGGCCAGCGTGGCGCTCGGCGTGGATGTCGCGATGCGTGATTTCGTCATGCGCGGGCAACGGCTGACGGCGAGGCTGGAAGCGTTTCGCAAGCCCGTCATCGCTGCCGTCAACGGCATTGCCTTTGGTGGCGGCTGCGAAATCACCGAGGCGGTGCCGCTGGCCATCGCCAGTGACCGCGCTTTGTTCGCCAAGCCGGAAATCAACCTCGCAATGCCGCCGACCTTCGGTGGAACCCAACGCCTGCCAAGGCTCGCCGGGCGCAAGCGGGCGCTGGAGTTGCTGTTGACCGGTGACTGGTTTGCGCCGCCGCGGGCGCTTGAGTTGGGTCTCGTCAACGAGGTTGTGCCGCATGCCGAATTGATGCCGGCCGCGATCGGCCTGGCCAGGCGTATCCTGCGACACTCCGATCTGGCGATTGCCGGCATCCTCACGGCAGTGGCCCGCGGCCTCAACCAGAGCATCGCCGAAGGTTTGCTGGTCGAGGCCGAGCAGTTCGCCCGCATGGCCCCGACCGCTGATCTGCGCGAAGGGCTGAATGCCTGGATGGCACGCCGCGAGCCGGGCTATGACGGCTCGTGGACGCATATCGCGCGTCCCGACGAGGCCAGGCGAGCCTGAAGCGGGTCGCCTGAAAGGCAAGGCGACCCGCTTCAGGTCTTTGTTTTTATGCATGTCGTTCTCCCAAAACCGAGGTCACTTTTGGGCGAAATGCACTCGTTGGCGTTGGATCAGGGCGCCACCACCAAACGGCCTTTCATGTTGGGATGAAAGCGGCAGAAATAGTCGACCGGTCCCGCAGCCTTCAATGTCAGGCTTGCGGATTTCTTCGGCGGGATCATCACTTCCCAGCCGCCTTTCACGGTGGCCGTGTGGGCGAACACATCCTTGTTCACCCACTCGATCGTGTCGCCGACCTTGGCCTCGACGGTGGCTGGCGAGAACACCAGCCTGTCGATGATGACCTGGATGGTTTCCGCTCGCGCCGGAACGGTACCGACGGCCAGCGTCAACGCAATCCACAGATGGCGTTTCGGCATGCTCCCGGTCCTTACTTGAGCCTGCCGGCGACGTGCTCGGCGTGCTGCTCATGGCCCTGGAAAATCTTCAGGCCGGTTTCCAGCAGGCTCTTCAGGTCGGCATTCTGCGCCGACGGGATCAAAAGGGTTTCGAGCGCGCCGTTGACCTGCTTGTGGTAGGCGACCTCGTTATCGACATAGGCCTTGTCGAAGGCAGCGCCGTCGAGTTTGGCGAGCTTGGCCCGCTCCTCCGCCGCAGCTTTGGTCAGCGCCTGGCTGGTGGCGTTGTCTTCCGGCGTGACCTTGAGCTTCTTCACCAGATCGAGCGCCTGCACGTTCACGGCTTCGTGGTCGCGCACCATGTCGTTGGCGAAATCCACGACCTCCTTGGTCTTCGATTTTTCGATGGCCAGCTTGGCCGCTTCAACGTCGATGACCCCGGCCGTATAGGCGATGTGGGCGATCTGCGGATCGGTCGGCTTGTCGGCGGCTTGTGCGAACGGGGCGGTGCCGAGCAGCAGCAGGGCGGCGAGCGCGGCAGTGTGTCGGATGGACATGGCATCTCCTTCGCCGGACGCTGAAAATCGCGCCGGACTATGTTTTCGGTTGACGGTCATTGGATGCTGGCCAGCGGCAAACGTTCCCGCCAAAATCAATTGAATCCGGTGAGGCTCAGCTTTCCAGCCCGAGCCGCCGCATGACCGCGCTGGTCAGTCGTTCGCAACGCCGGCCGGCGAAGGGGAAGGCATCGAGCAGCACCGGCCCGATCTGATCGTCCAGCGCCTTGCGCACGAGGGCGCGGGCGCGGTGCAGCCTTGTCTTGACGGTTTGCGGCCGCACGCCGAGGAGATCGGCGGTCTCCTCGATGCTCAGCCCCTCGATCACCCGCGCCACGAACACCGTCCGGTAGACGTCGGGAAGGCTGTCTGTGGCCTGTTCGACCAGTTGGAGGATCTGCCTTTGCGCCATCGTCCGTTCCGGATCGTCGCTGGGGTTGAGGGGGAACCGGATGATCTCGGCTTGCGGATTTTCCGGCATTGCCACCGTTCTGCGCCTTTTGCGCAGGCGGCCGAGCGCCTCGTTGATGACGATGCGCGACAGCCATGTGGCGAGCGAGGAGTCGCCGCGAAACGCATCGAGATGGGCGAAAGCCTTGAGGTAGGCCTCCTGGACGATGTCCTCGGCCTCGCTGTTATTGCGCACGACGCCGCGCGCGATCCGGTAGAGCCGCTGATTATGTGTCTTGATGATGGTGCGGAAGGCGTCGCCGTCGCGCGCCAGCGCGCGGTGCACAAGCTGCATCTCGCCTGGCACAGCGGAAGGCACGGCCGTCAACACAGCAGGCATCGCCAGTTTCCTCAACCCAATCTCCGAACCAAGATTCTCGATCGGGAGATTGGACGCTGTCGCCGGCAGAAGGTTCCCGAAGATTTTCTGCCGGGTCCGGCGGCCGCTACCCTACAGTGCGAGCGAAGGCTTGTCAGGCAGCCTGCAGGCGCGCCGTGGCCGCCAACAGATCGGTCTGGGTGATCAGCCCGAGAATCCGCTTGTCGTCGTCGACGATGATGACCGCATGGCTGCGGCCGTCGGTGAGCACCGGCAGCAGACCCATGGCGGCAAAGCCTGCGGCGGCTGTTGCCGCGGGCGATATAACGGATCCGACCGTCCCGGAGGCCTGGGTGAGTTCGCGCAACCCCACGGTGCCTGCCAACCTGGCCTCCGCATTGACGACCGGCAAGGTACGGATGTTGTGGTCAAGCAGCAATTGGCGCGCCGCCTCGGTCGAGGTGTGAGCATCGACCGAGATGACATCGCGCGACATGATGTCCTCGCACAGAAGGGTCTTGTGCGCGCGCACCATCGCCTGCAATTCGACCTGCCGCAGCAGCCGGTCGAGATCGTTGCGATCGATATCGAACGTCTCGTCGAGTGCGCCAAGCGCGGCATCGATGTCTTCGGAGCGGAAGCCGACGCGCAGTTGCGCCGGCGGATCGCCGGTGCCGTGGCTGTTCGCCGGCGCTGCAGCCGGCACATGCGGATAATTGCGCCGGGCCAGCCTGTGGAAGCCGTAGCCGAGCGCCACCAGCAGGATCGAGTTCAGCGCCACCGGCACGAATGGAAACAGGAAGCCGGCGCTGATGACGGCAGGCCCTCCCAGCACCGCGGTCAGCGCGGCCGCTCCGCCCGGCGGATGCAGGCAGCGCGTGAACGACATGGCGGCGATGGCCAGTGCCACCGCGATGCCGCTGGCGAGGGCGGTTTCGTGGATGAAATGCGCCACGATCACGCCGACCAGCGCCGATATCGTGTTGCCGCCGATGATCGACCATGGCTGTGCCAGCGGACTGGCGGGCACGGCGAACAGCAGCACCGCCGACGCTCCCATCGGCGCCACCAGCAGCGGCACATGCGGGCCGTTGCCGAGCACAAGGCTGGCGATCACGCCGGTGAGTGCAATGCCGATCGTCGCGCCGATACAGGCGACGAGACGCTCGCGCAGCGTCGCGCCGGCAAGAATGGGAACAAAAAGGCGGAAAGCCATGGGGTCGAAAACTATGCCGGTATTCCAGGGGAAGTCGAAAATGTGCTGATCGCACCGCAATGACGCGGCATCGTCGAATTTGAAAGCCAAACTGATCCGGCAAACCGCAATTTTAGGGAATAGAATTCCGCTACGCAGCCGCCGCGGCGGTCAGGCCGCGCGAGATGTCGGCCTTCAGGTCGTCGACGTCCTCGAGGCCGATCTGCAGGCGGATCAACGGACCCTCATAGGGCGCTTTTGCAACGACGCGGTCGCCGAGCCAGACCGGTACGGCAAGGCTCTCATAGCCGCCCCAGGAATAGCCGAGGCCGAAGATCCGCAGCGCGTCGAGAAAGGCGTGCTGCTGCTTCTGGCCGCCACCGGCAAGAACGATGGAAAAGATGCCGCTGGAGCCGGAGAAATCTCGCTTCCACAGAGCGTGGTCCGGATGGCTGGGCAGGGCCGGGTGGAGCACGCGCGCCACGCCCTTCTGGCCCTCGAGCCAGAAGGCGATGGCAAGCGTACTGCGCTGATGGTGTTCGAGGCGCACGCCCATGCTGCGCAGGCCACGCAGCACCTGGTAGACGTCGTCGGGTCCGGCGCAACAGCCAAGCGTGCAGAAGCTTTCGTAGAGGTGCGTCCAGCAGCTCTCATTGGCCGACACCGTGCCGAGCAGCACGTCGGAATGGCCGGCCGGGTATTTGGTCGCCGCATGGATCGAGATGTCGACACCGTGGTCGAGCGGACGGAAATAGAGTGGCGTCGCCCACGTATTGTCCATCATGACGATGGCTCCCGCGGCGTGTGCCGCCTTGGCGATGGCCGGGATGTCCTGCACCTCGAACGTGTTGGAGGCCGGCGATTCCGTGAACACCACCTTGGTGTTGGGTTTGATCAACGCCGCGATGCCGGCGCCGACATCGGGGGCGTAATACTCGACCTCGACGCCCAGCCGCTTCAGCATCGTGTCAGCGAAATTGCGGGTTGGATGATAGACG
>NZ_RZOM01000373.1:0-5248 GCF_003999175.1 Mesorhizobium sp. M7A.F.Ca.ET.027.03.2.1
GGTGACCGCCTGCTCGCCGACCGAGAACACCGATCTGTTCCGGCACGTCGTGGGCGGCTACGGCCTGTTCGGCGTGGTGCTGGAGGCGACGCTCGATGTCGTCGACAACGCCGTCTACCGGACCTCGCGCGAAATCATCAGATCGGACGATTTTCCGAAATTCTTCGCCGAGGTGCTGGAGCCGAACAAGGAGATCGGCCTGTTCTACGGCCATCTGTCGACGGCGCCCGGCAATTTCCTCGAGGACATGATCGTCTACCGTTACGACAAGGTGGCGGAGCAGCCGCCGGCGGATCAGCCTGAGATCGGCGAGCCGGGTTCGGTCGGGTTGAAGCGGGTGATCATCAACCTGGCGAAATGGGGCAGCCTGTTCCAGGAGTTGAAGTGGTTCACCGAAAAGACGCTGGAGCCGAAATTCGAAAGCTGCACGGTGGCGCGCACCTCAGCCATGGCCGAGGGCGAGGCTTGTCTCGTCACCCGCAACAACCCGATGCACGATTCGGTCCCCTATCTCTTCAACGATCGGATGGAAGAAACCGACATCCTGCACGAATATTTTATTCCACGTGCCGCCTATGTCGAATTCATCGCGGAAGCGCGCGAGATCCTGCGCAACCAGACGCTGCCGGTGCTCAATGCTTCGGTGCGCATCGTCCACAAGGAGGATGTGGCGCTGACCTACGCGCCGGAGCCGGCCTATTCGCTGGTGCTCTACATCAACCAGCCGACCGATGCCGACGGCAATGCCAGGATGCGGGCGCTGACGCGGGCGCTGATCGACGTGACGATCAAGCATGGCGGGCGCTTCTTCCTGCCTTACCAGCTGCATTACACGGCCAGGGAATTGCTGGCCTCCTATCCCGAACTGCCGGCCTTCCTGGCGGCGAAGCGGCAGTATGACCCGACGGAACTGTTTTCCTCGACCTTCTACCGTGCCATCAAGGCGCTGAGCGGGGTGGCGTAGACTTTAGGAGACTTCATGCGCAAGGTATCAGCCGCGGCACTCATCCTCATCGCGCTGTGCGCTGGCCCTGCCGGAGCCGAGGATCTCAAGGCCTTCAAGCTGACCATCGATGGTGTGACGGTCGATATCGATCCCGGCGAGAGCGCAGACGTGACCCTGCCTGGCGGCAAGCGGAGCAAGGTGACGCTCGAGCGCAACGACTTCGCCACCTTTTCCGGCAGCGTCTTCTCCTTCGTTCACCCCAGCAACATTTCGGTGACCAAGACCGACATCGGCGATGATATCACGCAGTATCTGATGGCGTCGGCTCTCGGCACGATCGTCGTGGTGCAGGAATATGGCGCGATGAATCCGGTGTCGCTTAACCAGCTGATGCTGCAGGAGATGACCAAGGAATCGGTGCAGGCCGGCGCCACGCTGACGCAGGAGCCGACGACGCGAAAACTCGCCGACGGCAAGGAATTGACCGGCATCCACGCCGAGGTGAAGACACGCACCGACACCGCCGATTTCGAGATCGTCGGCTTCGGCGTTGCCGATCGGGGGCTGTTGTTCATCACCCGCGTTGCCGGCGAGGATGCAGCGACCGAAAGGCCGCTGATCGACAAGTTTTGGCAAAGCCTGAAAGTCAAATTGCAGCGGGACTAGGGTCGTGTCCTGGTTTGGATTTTCGGTTGGGTCCACACTTTTGCGTAACGGCGGCTCAAGTTATTCTGACGATCCGGAGGGCGGAGATCCTGCAGCATGGCGAAGCTCATTTTCAGAATGAACCAGTCCCTCGACGGTTACGTCGACCACCAGAAAATGCCGTCAGGCCCGACAATCTTTCGTCACTGGATGGAGCAAGTGCGCAATTTGAGCGGCAGTGTGTACGGTCGCGGCATGTACGAGGTCATGCGCTATTGGGACGAAGACAGTCCTGAGTGGAACGCGGAGGCGCACGAATTCGCGGCGGCGTGGCGGAGCCAACCGAAATGGGTTGTGTCGCGCTCGCTGAAGTCGGTCGGCCCCAACGCCACACTTGTCGCGGATGACGTCGAGGCGGTGATAGGTGGGCTGAAGGCAGAGCTCGTCGGGGAGATTTCAGTTTCCGGACCGGACCTGGCACGAAGCCTGACCGACCTTGGTCTTATCGATGCGTACCAACTCTATTTCCACCCGTTCGTGCTTGGTCAGGGTAAGCCATTCTTCGCCGGCCCCCGGCCACCGCTTCGCTTCGTGGCCAGCGATCTGATAGGCGACGACGTGATCAGGTTGACCTATGTGCCTTCCTGATCACGCGGTCGTCAAACGCCGGCGGGCCTAAAGCCCCTTCGGCATCAATCCGGCCAGCCAGTTCACGGAGCGTTTCGCGGCGTCGGCGGTTGCCGAAGCGGCGCGGCCGAGATCGGTCTTGACCACGGCGTAGCCGTTCTTGGTGCGATAGAGCACACCGGTTCCGCCATCGACCACCTGTTCATAGGCGACGGGCCGGGCGGCATCGGCTTCCATGGCCGTCGTCGGCGAACCGACCGAGACGCTCGGCCGGTGGCTCAATTCAGGCGGCAATGGGCTTTCGGTCCTGACAACCCGGCTGGCGGGCTTCAGTTCTGGGCGCGATGCGGTCGCGGCCAGTTGCGAGGAGGACGACGAACCCTTCGTGCGGCAGATGCCGGAGACGAGCGGATAATTGAAATTGCGCTCGTGCAGCATTTGGCTCTTCATCGCCGCTTCGCACTCGGCGACGGTCGACCACTTGGCCGGCGTCTCGCCGATATATTCGCAAAGCTTGGCGTCGCAGTCGCAGCCGACAATGGTCATGGCGACAAGGGCGGTCTTGATCACGGTCTTGTCCCTTCGAGATGCCCCCGGCAGCCCATTCATTTCTTCCCATTCCTTCGCGCGCGAACAAGGCGGGATTTGGCCGCGATTGTGGAATGGGCGTGGCGGAGCGCAGGAAATGCATGATCCTGGCCGGGCGTGGCCGAAAGGCCTCAGTAGTCGTAGACGTGTTCAAGCCTGGCGCCGGCCTTGATCAGCGCCGGCAGCACGAGATGCAGCTTGCGCACGGCGACGATCATGCCGGTGCGGCGCATCGCCGGGTCGGCCGGCAGCGGATAGCTGAACAGGATGCGCATGCCTTCGGGGATGGCGATCGTATCGGTGGAGAGCACGGTGACCATGATCTCGTCATTGCCGCCGATCTCGACGAAGGAGACGCCCTTGTCGATCAGGCGCGGGATCATTTCGGTGAACACCTGATAGCGCCTGGTGACGAAGATAGTGCCGTCAGCGCCCATGTCGCGTTCGAGCAAGGTGTCGGGCTCGTTGCGGGTGGCTTCGCCGACGGGTCCCTTGGCCCAGACATGGATGTCGAGCAAAGCGGGGTCCATCGTGGCAGCGAGGGCCTTGGTGATCAGGTCGGCATAGCCCTGCTTGATGGTGTCGGCGAGGCCGAAGGCCAGTTTGCGTTCGCTGGTGCGGATCGAACTATCGCCCGCCGCCGGCTGCACGGCAAACAGGCCGGCGCGCTTGTCGGCATAGGGGAACTGATACCAGGGCACCTGGTCGAGAAACCCTGCATAGTCCGCCGCCACCTTGGCCTGATAGATGTCGGCGGCGGTGCGCTTGGCCGTCGTCGCCTCGGTGATGCGGCCGACCGTGTTCTCATAGGCCCACTGCAATATATGCTCGATCGAGTGGCTGGTGCCGATGATGACCAGCATCTGGTGGTTGGCGTAGTTGAACTTGTAGGGAGAACTGGCGCGGATGACCATGGCGTAGTCCTGCCAGAAGCGGCCGACATAGGACCAGTAGGGGAAGCTGCTCGGCTGGTCCTTGTCGACGAAGCCGGCATATTCGCGCGCGGCGTAGACGATCGCCCATTCCGGATAGGTGAGGAAGGTCGATTCCTCCGGCCGCTGGTAGCCGAGGATCTCGGCGCGGGCCTTGTCGGCCAGCGCCTTGGGCGGCGCGCCATCGGCAATTCCGGGCAGCGGCGTCTTGTCGAGCGACGACGTCGTCAGAAAGCCGTAGCTCAGCCCGGCGATCGGGATGAGGATGACGATGACGATCACCCAGAGGATCGTCTTGATGATGCGCTTCAGCCAGCGGAACAGGAACATGGCCAGTCAGGCCGTGGCGAAGTGTTCGTGTATGCGCCTGGCCAGCCGGAAGCCGACATAGACGGCGAAGCCACCAATGACGAGGTGCGGCAGGTTGGCGAAGAAGCGGGCCGGGAATTCGATATCGTTGAGGGAGCGGAAGCCGTTGATGAAGATACCGGCATCGAGGCAGCCGGAACCGGTGATCAGCCCGAGCACGCCGTCGAACAGGTAGACCGAACCGAACAGCTTGAAATAGAACACCGCCTGGCGGTGCGAGATGAAGGCGGCGGCCAGAGCCCAGACGCCGGAGAAGGCGTGCAGCAGGTCGTCATACCATTGCAGCGAGAACAGGCCGAACAGATTGCCGTCGGCGTCGTTGAACGCCGGTATGTAGCCGATGGCGACGACGCCGAAGAACAGGAAGGCATAGGCGACGGCAAGCTTCTGGATGAGCGTCATGAAGTGTCCCCCTCGAAGAGTCCGCCTGAAAACAGACTCTGACGCTGGGATACTAACTGATTTTGGCGCGCGGTGAAGCGGCGCCCGCGAGATCTCCGGCGAAGGATATCGAGGGGCAAAAAGGCAGTCGGCGCCGGGATTTCTCCCAGCGCCTCCCTGTCAGATCAGGACACGGTCGCGGCAGCAACTTCCGTAAAGTCGTCGCGCCTTGCCGGCCTTGATTTTGACGGTCCTGCCAGTCCGCCGCCCGAGAGCAGCGTCCGTTCGGGACCACGCCGGTTTTCACCCTTGCGGGCTTTGCCCTGCGCACCATCGAAGGTTTTTGCCGTCCTTCATGGCAGCATCGGTCCGCCGTAGGCGTTGGCACGCTTTCCGCGGCCCCGTAGGTCTCGGCTCCGTCCCTCGAAACAGGCAAGCCTGCTCTCGCTTCGGGCCGTACGGGCCTCAGGAAATCCGCCTTTCACTTCGCCTTTCGGCTTGATGATCGGTAGCCGCCTGAGATGGATTTAATGTACGCCGGGTAAGGGACCTGGGGAATGGCCGCTGGCCTGTGGATAGCGGGATTATCGGGGATCAAGCTGGGACAACGAAATTTTCCTGTCCGCCACGATGGGCGTCATCGGCGGACATTCGGCCTTGCCCTACCGCCCGGTGCGGTCTTCAATGCCGGCAAAGGATCGGACCTGCATGTCCGGCGCCGGGGAGGGCGGGTATTTGAAAGTTGGAGTGGTTCTCAACC
>NZ_RZOM01000374.1:0-5234 GCF_003999175.1 Mesorhizobium sp. M7A.F.Ca.ET.027.03.2.1
ATCCTCTGGTGCTGACGGTGGCGGATTTCGACAAGCTGCTGGCTGAGGCCGGCAAGGTCGAGATCCTGCTGGTCGGCATGGGCAGGGATCTCCGGCCATTGCCCGCCGCACTGCGAGCCGCGCTGAAGGCTGCCGGCATTGCGTCCGACCCGATGTCGACCGGTGCCGCGGTACGGACCTACAATGTCCTTCTGGCGGAAGAGCGCGCCGTGGCCGCCGCGCTCATCGCCGTCGATTGACATGTCCCAGAATGCCAAAATCGTCATGGACGCGGTGCGCGCCGCCGACCATGACCGCTATCTGACCGCGCTCTACGCGCCCGACGACAAGCGCGACGCGCTGTTTTCGCTCTACGCCTTCAATGCCGAGATCGCAGGAATCCGCGATCGCATCCATGAAGCGCTGCCGGGCGAGGTGAGGCTGCAATGGTGGCGCGATGTCATTGCCGCTGGCGGAGAAGCGGGCGCCGGCCATCCCACAGCCGAAGCCTTGAACGCCACGATAGCGACGTTCGGCCTGCCGAAGCCGGCCTTCGAGAACATGCTCGATGCACGCATCTTCGACCTCTATGACGACCCGATGCCGTCGCGCACTGACCTGGAAGGCTATTGCGGCGAGACTGCTGCCGCGCTCATCCAGCTTGCGGCGATGGTGCTCGATCCCGTCGGGGCGCCGCGCTTTGCCGATCTGGCGGGCAGGGCAGGCTGTGCGCAGGCGATGACCGGCCTGTTGCTGCTGTTGCCGCTGCATCGCCAGCGCGGACAGTGTTTTGTCCCGGCCGATATTTTGGCGGCGGCGGGATCGTCGCCGGAAGAATTCATTGCTGGTGATGGCGGACCCGGCGCCAAACGCGCGGTGGCGGCGATGATGGCGCTGGCACGGGAACATCTTTCCGCCTTCGAGCAAGGCGCACCGACCTTGCCTGTCTCGCTGCGTCCGGCATTCCTGCCGCTCGCCCTGTCACGTGCCTACCTCGGCAAGATGGAGAATGGTTCGCCGCTCGAAGGCGTGGCGCGGCTGTCGGCCTTGCGCCGGCATTGGCTGCTGCTGCGTCGCGCGGGCCAGGGCTGGCCGGCACTTTGACGTAAACGTCAATCATGTTAAGACTTCCCCGCGCCAAAACTGTTGCCGAAGACAACAGACCGGGCCGGAGGAGATCAATGAGCTTACCTGTACTGGTCGCGATCGTTGCCTTTGGCATCGCGCTGTCGGTTGCCGCGGTGCATTTCACAGGCGGCAGCAAGACGGCGACGCTGGCCGGCATTGATCAGGCGAGGAGCCGCTTCGCCGAGGATTTTCCCGACGAGATCACAGCAGCGGTTCGACTGACGGCGGATGGCCGATCGGCTTTCCTCGACCTCGCGCGAGGGCGCATCGGCATCGTTCACGGCATCGGCGACTGCTTTTTGACCCGCATCGTCACGCCTCAAGATGTCGCGGTTTTGAACGCCGAAGATGCGAACACGGTCTCGTTCCGGCTCGCCGATTTCACCTGGAAGGGCGGCCGCTTCCGCTTTGCCAGCGCAGTGGATGCGCAAGGCGTGCTGAAAGCACTTGAGCCGCAACATTCAAATTCCACCAGGCAGGCCGCATGATGGACAGCTACAATTTCCCGCAAGTCACCCAACTGGCCATCCCGTTCTTCGTGGTCGCGATCCTGATCGAGCTTTGGTTGGTGCGCACCGGCCGTGCCAAGGGTTCGTTCGAGACGCGCGACACCTTGACCAGCCTGATGATGGGCACCGGCAATGTCGTTGCCGGGCTGCTGCTTGGCGTCGTGTCTTACTGGGCGCTGCTGTGGCTGTGGCAATTCCGCGTCTTCAATCTCGGCCTGTCGGTCTGGGTTTTTCTGGTGGCCTTCCTGCTCGATGATTTGCGCTACTATGCCTATCATCGCATCGCGCACCGGGTGCGCTGGGTGTGGGCCGAACACGTCAATCATCATTCCAGCCAGCACTACAATCTGTCGACGGCGCTGCGGCAGAGCTGGACGGGCCTGTTCACCTTCATGTTCGTGCTGCAGGCGCCGCTGGTGCTGCTCGGCTTCCACCCGGCGGTGATTGCCTTCACCTTCGGCTTCAATCTGGTCTGGCAGTTCTGGATCCACACCGAGACCATCGGCAAGATGTGGGGCTGGTTCGAATTCGTCTTCAACACGCCGTCACACCACCGCGTCCACCACGCCACCAATCCGCGCTATCTCGACGCCAACTATGCCGGCACGCTGATCATCTGGGATCGCATGTTCGGTACCTTCGTCGGGGAACTGGAAGAAGACCGGCCGCGCTACGGCATCGTCAGGAACCTCGGCACCTTCAATCCGCTGAAAGTGGCGTTCCATGAATGGATCGGCATGTTCAGGGATGCGTTTGCGCCAAGGCTGACGGTGCGCGACCGCATCAACTACTTGATCAAGCCGCCGGGGTGGAGCCATGACGGCTTGCGCGAGACTTCGGAGAGTTTGAAGGCTGCCTATGTCAGGCGAAATCCTGCTGAGGCGGGGAAGCCGGGATTGCCAAGCGTGGGTGTCGAGCCCGCCGAGTAGAACTTCTTATGTCAGGAGGGTCCGTCGTCATCGCTGTCGTTGGCCAATTGCGCGATTCGTTCCCTCACTTGCGCGATGGCGTGATCCAGCGGAACAGCGGGACGGGTATCTTCGATCGAAGCCTTTATCTTGGCCCGGATCGCGGCTAGGCGCTCGGCATGCTCCTCTTCCTCGCGCTGGAAGGCCCGGAGCGCCGCGCGGATGACTTCGCTCGCCGAGCCGAAAGAGCCGTCTTCGACTTTTTGGCGGATAAGGCGGGCCATTGCTGGCGTGACTGTGACAGAAAGTTTCTCGGCGAATTCCATGGAACGGCTCCCATTGGACAGCAAGTAGGATTGATCCTACTTCATCCGTGCGGCCAACGATGAGGTCCTAGCGCCTGGGTTTCGCCCGGCCGGCTTCCGAACCATCCGGCATGGTGGCGCTAATGCGCCGAGTTGTGCCGAAATGCCGGCCGAATTCACGGCCCCCCAAATCTGTAAAATTGGCTTCGAACTCAACCAGCGCGTCGACGATAGCCGGCGCCTCCGAGCTGGGAGCCTCCTGCGTGAATCGTGCACTGAGGTAGACGCCATGAGGATGTGAGGGATCCAGACGGGCTTGGATCGCCCAGAAGGATGACAGCGAATAGAGCGCTTTCATGAGATCCAGAAGGAGCCGGTCATTGTAGGGACCTTCGACAGGCTGAACGGCAATGATTCTCTTTAAGCTTCGATCGCGGTTCTCATTGTAATTTTCATTTTCGTACAGCCAACCTTGGCCTCCGTGAGGCTCACCTATTAGCGCCTCGATAGCGGGTATATGAACTTCGCGCAGCTTCCGCAGGTTGGTGCATCTGACATAGATGCTCCAGCAAATTTCGTAGTCGCCGGCGAAAGGTTCGCCACTCGGCGGCAGGTCCGACGGCAGAAGCTGGTGCAGCTCGGAGCGCTTGGCCATGGACTACTCGGCGGCTTGCGCTTGCACCGGCAGCCCCAGCCATTGCCGGCAATCGGCACGTGCGCGCGAGGTGATCGCATGCCGCTTGGCAACGGTCTTGTCCTTGCCGCGCATGCGTTTGCCTTCGGTCTTCGGCGCCTCCACCGGCGGGAACAGGCCGAAATTGACGTTCATCGGCTGGAAGGAGCGCTTGCCCGGCTCATCGTCGGACACGATGTGCCCGCCGGTGATGTGGTTGAGCAGGGCGCCGAAGGCCGTGGTCAGCGGCGGCAGGGACGGTGAGTGGCCGAGACGCTCGGCTGCGGCGAAGCGGCCGGCAAGCAGACCGATCGCGGCACTTTCGACATAGCCTTCGCAGCCGGTGATCTGGCCGGCGAAACGCAGGCCGGGCCGCGACTTCAGTTGCAGCGAAGCGTCCAGCAAGGTCGGCGAGTTGATGTAGGTGTTGCGGTGCAGGCCGCCGAGGCGGGCGAAATCGGCGTTTTCGAGACCCGGTATGGTGCGGAACACGCGCACCTGCTCGGCATGCTTCAACTTGGTCTGGAAACCGACCATGTTGTAGAGCGTGCCCAGCGCATTGTCCTGCCGCAGCTGCACCACGGCATAGGCCTTTACGGTCGGATTGTGCGCGTTGGTCAGCCCCATCGGTTTCATCGGCCCGTAGCGCAGCGTCTCGACGCCGCGCTCGGCCATGATCTCGATCGGCAGGCAGCCGTCGAAATAGGGCGTGCCTTCCCATTGCTTGAATTCGGTTTTCTGGCCGTCGACCAGCGCTTGCACGAAGGCAAGGTACTGGTCCTTGTCCATAGGACAATTGATGTAGTCCTTGCCGGTGCCGCCTGGCCCGACCTTGTCGTAGCGCGACTGGAACCAGCAGGTATCCATGTCGATCGTGTCGAAATGGACGATTGGCGCGATGGCGTCGAAGAAGGCGAGCGCATCGGCGCCGGTCGCTTCCGCGATCGACTGGGCAAGCCCGGGGGCGGTCAATGGGCCCGTGGCGACGATCGCCTGGTCCCAATCCGCCGGCGGCAGACCAGGCACTTCCTCGCGCTGGATGGTGATCAGCGGGTGTGCTTCGAGTTTTTTCGTCACGGCATCGGCGAATCCGTCGCGGTCGACGGCCAGCGCGCCGCCGGCCGGAACCTGGTTGGTGTCGCCGGCGCTCATGATCAACGAGCCGGCCAGCCGCATTTCGGCATGCAACAGGCCGACCGCGTTGTTGTCGGCGTCGTCGGAGCGGAAGGAATTGGAACAGACGAGCTCGGCCAGGCTGTCGGTCTTGTGTGCATCGGTGCCGCGAACGGGCCGCATTTCATGCAGGATGACCGGAACGCCGGCCTGCGCTGCCTGCCAGGCGGCTTCGGAACCGGCGAGGCCGCCGCCGATGATGTGGATTGGATTTTTGCTCATGGACGCCGGAATAATCGCTTGGTGCGGCGATTGCAATTGCCGTGCGCGGTGCGGGGCAAACGGCTGCAGATGGGAGCGCCTCCTGAAACGACAACACCCGCCGGGGAGGAGGTCCGGCGGGTGTCGTTTTTGGGGTCGACCCTCGGGAGGAGGTGAAGGCCGACCATATTCGTCATCGCCGGGGAGGAGGTCGGCTTTGACGAAATTCCTTTCGCCATTTTTAAAAGGGGCGAAACCTCTGGAGCAAATTCGCTTTACTCCGGGGAAAACAGCGCCCGCCGCGGGAGGAGGTGCAGCGGGCGCCGTTTTTGTGGCCAACCCTCGGGAGGAGGTGAAG
>NZ_RZOM01000375.1:0-5217 GCF_003999175.1 Mesorhizobium sp. M7A.F.Ca.ET.027.03.2.1
TCCTGCTCTATTCTGTCGGGATCGAGCGCCGAAATCGTCTCGGCACGCGTCCAGCCGGCATTGTTGATGAGAATGTCGGGCACACCATCCCGGTCGAGGATCGCGCCGATCGCCGTCGCTATCGATGCCTTGTCGAGAAGATCGAAGACATGGCGGGAGGCAAGGTGCGGACTGTTCAGCGCCTCGCTTGACTGATCGCAACCGACGACCCTGGCGCCTCTTTGCGCCATCAGCGCCACGATGGCCGTGCCGAGACCGCCGCCGGCCCCCGTCACCACGACGGTCTTGCCCTCGAACTCGGCCCTGCCTTCGAACTCGGCCCTGCCTTCGAACTCGGATTGCGAAACCACCGTGCGTCATCCTCCGGGAGTTCTGACAGATCGCATAAGGCCTAGGCCTGTAAATGTAATTAAGCAACACAATAATCCGCTTGCGCGCCCTCAAATCATCGATAATGTAGGAAAGTCACATAAATCTTCTGCTTCGGCACGGAGAGGCGCGCAGGCGCAACACCAATGGGAGAGATCAAATGAGCCTTGCAAAATGGACTGTCGGCCTGATGGCCGGAATGAGCATGCTGGCAATTGCGGCGCAGGCGGATGCGGGCGAGGTGCGGGTCACCGTGGCCGAGTACAGCGCCAAGACTGCTCCCTATTTCGCCGACGTCAAGAAGGAATTCGAGGCGGCGAACCCCGGCATCACCGTCAAGTTCGAAGTGGTGCCGTGGGATGTGCTGCTGCAGAAGCTGACCACCGACATCACCGCCGGCACCAATGCCGATCTGTCGATCATCGGCACGCGCTGGCTGATCGACTTCGTCCAGCAGGATGTCGCCGAGCCGCTCGACGGCTACATCAAGCCCGACTTCAAGGACCGCTTCATCGACACCTTCCTGTCGCCCTCGATCATGGACGGCAAGACCTACGGCCTGCCGATCGCGGCCTCGGCGCGCGCCATGTACTACAACAAGGAGCTGTTCGAGAAAGCCGGCATCGCCAAGCCACCGGCAACCTGGACCGAGCTGCAGGAAGATGCGCGCAAGATCAAGGCCCTGGGGTCGGGCACGTTCGGCTTCGGCCTGCAGGGCAAGGAGATCGAGACCGACGTCTATTACTATTATGCGATGTGGTCGCAGGGCACCGAGATCCTCAACAAGGACGGCACTTCGGGCCTGAGCACGCCAGGTGCGCTTGAGGCCGCCAAGCTCTACAAGTCGATGATCGACGAAGGCCTGACCGAACCCGGCGTCACCTCCAACAACCGCGAAGACGTGCAGAACCTGTTCAAGCAGGGCAAGGTCGGCATGATGATCACCGCACCCTTCCTGTCCAACCAGATCAAGGACGAGGCGCCGAACCTGAAATACGGCGTGGCAGCCATCCCCGCCGGCCCGACCGGCGCGCGCGGCACCTATGGCGTGACCGATTCCATCATCATGTTCAAGAACTCCAAGAACAAGGACGAAGCCTGGAAGCTGCTCGATTTCCTGTTCACCACGGAGCAGCGCGCCAAGTTCACGCAAGGCGAAGGCTTCCTGCCGGTGAACAAGGAAGAGGCCAAGATGGACTACTACGTCAACAATGCCGATCTGGCAGCGTTCACCGCGCTGCTGCCCGACGCCCGCTTCGCGCCGGTCATTCCGGGCTGGGAAGAAGTCGCCCAGATCACGTCGGACGCCATGCAGAAGATCTATCTCGGCGGCGACCCTGAGGCGGGCTTGAAGGACGCGGCCGCCAAGGCCAACACCGTGCTGAAGAAATAGGGCGTATCTCCCTGCGCCCGTGGCGCGCCCCAGACTCAGGCGGGGCGCGCCACACCTAGGTTCCCGGCCCGGTGCGGCGGATCCGAAATTCGCATAAGCAGAACCTTCTGATCCAGCGCGCCGAGGTTGCAGGCCAGCAGATGCAAAATCGTTTCTTGCCCTATCTCCTGACCTTGCCCAGCCTGTTTCTGGCGGCGGTGGTCATCTTCTGGCCGGTCTGGGACCTGATCCAGATCTCGACGCATGAGGTCAGCCGCTTCGGCCAGCTTCGCGACTTCAACGACTTCGCCAATTTCGCGGCACTCGCTGCCGATCCCGATTTCACGGCCGCGCTCTGGCGCACCGGCCAATGGACGGTGATGGTGGTCGGCGGTGCGCTTCTCTTGTCGATCCCGGTGGCGATGATCCTCAACACCGATTTCTATGGCCGCGGCATCGCCCGCGTCATCATCATGCTGCCCTGGGCGGTATCGCTGACCATGACCGCGGTGGTCTGGCGCTGGGCGCTGAGCGGCGAAAGCGGCATGCTCAATTCGGCGCTGATCGGCCTCGGGCTCATCGATCACAACATCCAATGGCTGGCGAGCGCCGAGACCGCTTTCCCGATGCAGGTGCTGATCGGTATCCTGGTGACGGTGCCGTTCACGACGACGATCTTTCTCGGCGGGCTGTCGTCGATTCCGGACGATCTCTACGAGGCGGCGGCGCTCGAAGGGGCGACGCCGCTGCAGCAGTTCCGCGAAATCACCTTTCCGCTCCTGAAACCGTTCATCAACATCGCCATCGTGCTCAACACCATCTACGTCTTCAATTCCTTCCCGATCATCTGGGTGATGACGCAGGGCGGCCCGGCCAACTCGACCGATATCCTGGTCACCCATCTCTACAAGCTGGCCTTCCGCATCGGCAAGCTGGGCGAAGCATCGGCGGTGTCGCTGGTGATGTTCGCCATATTGCTGGTCTTCACCATGATCTATGTGCGGCTGGCGATGCGGGAGCAACGCACATGACGAGCAAGCTGAAACGCTCCATCATCGCCTGGCTGCTGCTGGCGCCGCTGATCGTGGTGACGCTCTTTCCCTTCGCGGTGATGTTCCTGACCGCGGTCAAGCCGAGGCAGGAAGTGCTGTCGCCGACCTGGTGGCCGAGCGAATTCCGCTGGTCGAATTTTTCCGATATGTGGGTGGCGACCGGCTTCGGCCAGGCGTTGCTCAATTCGCTCTACGTGTCTGTGATCGCCACGGTCGGCGCCATCCTGATCTCGGTTCCGGCGGCCTATGCGATGTCGCGCTTCCGCTTTGCCGGCTACGGCGCCTTGCGCCAGTTCCTGCTGATTTCGCAGATGATCTCGCCGATCGTGCTGGTGCTTGGCCTGTTCCGGCTGATGGCGGCCTGGGGCCTGGTCGAGAGCACGACGGCGCTCGGCTTCATCTACATGGCCTTCAACGTCGCCTTCACGGTGTGGATGCTGCAGAGCTATTTCGACACCATTCCGCGCGATCTCGAGGAAGCCGCCTGGATGGAGGGCGCCGGCCGCTGGCTGACCTTGCGCAAGGTGTTCCTGCCGCTCTGCCTGCCGGCGATCGCGGTGACCGCGATCTTCACCTTCATCAATGCCTGGAACGAATTCGTCGTGGCGCTCACCATGCTGCGCAGCCAGGAAAGCTATACGCTGCCGATCCAGGTGTTTTCGCTGGTCGCCGGCCGCTACACCATCGAATGGCACCACGTCATGGCCGCGACGCTGCTGGCGACCTTGCCGGTGGCCATCCTGTTCATCTGGCTGCAGCGCTACCTCGTTCGCGGGCTGGCGCTCGGGGCGGTCAAATAACGCCTATTCACGGACGGAGCTTTCATGCGCATTTTCACCGCCTCGCTGGCGACGGAAACCAACACCTTCTCGCCGGTGCCGACCGATAGGGCCTCGTTCGAGATGGCCTTCTATGCCGGGCCCGGCAAACATCCGGACACGCCGACGCTGTGCTCCTCGCCGATGGTGGCGCTGCGCCGGCGGGCAGCGGCCGAAGGCCTCGATGTCATCGAGGGCACCGCCACCTGGGCGGAGCCGGGCGGCCTGGTGCAACGGCAGACCTATGAGGCGCTGCGCGACGAGATCCTTGGCCAACTCAAGGCAGCGCTGCCGGTCGATGCCGTCATCCTCGGCCTGCATGGCGCCATGGTGGCGCAAGGCTATGACGATTGCGAAGGCGACCTGCTCGAACGGGTTCGCGCAATTGTCGGGCCGGAGGTGGTGATCGCCGTGGAACTCGATCCGCACAGCCATCTGACACCGAAGCGCGTGGCGGCCTCCGACATCCTCGCCTACTTCCTCGAATTTCCGCACACCGATTTCTACGAGCGCGGCGAACACGTCGTCGAGCTTGGCCTGGCAGCGGCACGCGGTGAGATCAAGCCGGTCATCTCGACCTTCGATTGCCGCATGATCCAGGTGCTGCCGACCAGCCGCGAGCCGATGCGGTCCTTCGTCGACCGCATCAAGGCGCTGCACGGCAAGGACGGCGTGCTGTCGGTCTCCGTCATCCATGGCTTCATGGCGGCCGACGTGGCCGAGATGGGCACACGCATCCTGGTCGTCACCGACGATGACAAGGCCAAGGGTGACGCGCTGGCGGAACGGCTGGGGCGGGAACTCTATGCGCTGCGGGAAAAGACGGCGATGACGATGCTGGGCGCCACCGACGGCATCGACCGGGCGCTGGCCGTGCGCGGCAAGAATCCGGGCAAGCCGGTGGTCATCGCCGATATCTGGGACAATCCCGGCGGCGGCGTTCCCGGCGACGGCACCTTCGTGCTGCGCCAGATGCTGGCGCGTGGCCTGGACAGGTTCGCCGTGGCGACGATCTGGGACCCGATCGCGGTCACCTTCTGCCTGGCGGCGGGCGAAGGCGCGGTCATCGATCTGCGCTTCGGCGGCAAGGCCGGGCCGCAGGCCGGCGAGCCGATCGATGCGCGCGTGCGCGTGCTGAAGGCGGTTGCGGAGGGTTGGCAGAGTTTTGGGCCAAGCCGGGTGACGCTCGGGCCGGCGGCGCTGGTCCGCCTCGAAGGCACCGAGGTCGACATCATTCTCAACACCAACCGCACACAGACCTTCGAGCCGGATATCTTTTCCAACATCGGCGTCGATCCGATGACCAAGGACATGCTGCTGATCAAGTCGACCAACCATTTCTACGCCGGCTTCGAGCCGATCGCCGCCGAGATCATCTATGTCTCGGCGCCGAGCTCGTATCCCAGCAATCCGGCGGTGACGAATTATACCAAGCTGACGCGGCCGGTGTGGCCAAGGGTGACGGATCCTTGGAAGGATGCTGGCAATCTCCCCCCTTGAGGGGGAGATGTCGCTGAAGGCGACAGAGGGGGTCGCCTGACATAATGCGCCAACCTTCTTCTGCCGCAGCAGGCCGAGCCCGGTCGAACCGACCCCCTCTGGCCGC
>NZ_RZOM01000376.1:0-5214 GCF_003999175.1 Mesorhizobium sp. M7A.F.Ca.ET.027.03.2.1
GAACAGGGGAGCGTGATCGAGAATTTTTTCAGCCGACTGCGGCATGATGATTACCTCTTTTGCATCTGGCTGCGCGGGACGGCAGCTCAGGACGTCAAGACGTTCCAGGCTCCGGCGGATCAGAGGCCGCGGGAGTTCACCGTCTCAGTGGGAGACTGGGGCTGAAGCAAATGTTTATTCGGCAGCCATCGCCCGCTCATCGCCCCGGCTTCTTTTCCAAGGCGCGTGGAATAGGTCCCAGACCGGGTTGTTAATGGCGAGATCCACATCACGTGCGAAAATGGCAAAGCCATCGTAGCCGTGATACGGGCCTGAATAATCCCAGGAATGCATCTGGCGGAACGGTATGCCCATCTTCTGCACCGGGTATTTTTCTTTGATTCCCGAGCCGACCAGATTTGGGCGAATCCCTTCGATGAATTTCTCCAACTCATAGCCGGTCACGTCATCGTAGATCAGCGTGCCGTTCTTCACGTAGTGGCCGGTGCGCTGATAGTCGTCGCTGTGGGCGAATTCATAGCCGGTGCCCACGATGACCATGCCGAGGTCCTCGTAGGCCGTGACGACGTGGCGGGGGCGCAGGCCGCCCACATAGAGCATCACGGTATTTCCTTCCAGGCGCGACAGGTACTTGGCGATGACCGCATCAACAAGCGGCCTGTACTTGGCAATGACCTTTTCGGTCTTCTCCTCGATTTCCGGCCCAAAATGCTTGGCTATGTTGCGCAGAGAGGCTTCGATCTGGGAGGGACCGAAGAAATTGTACTCCATCCAGGCGACGCCATACTTTTCCTCCATATGCCGACAGATGTAATTCATCGACCGGTAGCAGTGGATAAGATTGAGCTTAGCCTTCGGGGCGCGCTCGATCTCTGCGAGTGTGGCGTCACCCGACCAGTTGCCAACCACGCGCAGCCCTATCTCCTCAAGCAGTATGCGCGAGGCCCAGGCATCGCCGCCGATATTGTAGTCGCCGATGACGTTGACGTCGTAGGGGCCGGCCTCGAACTTGACATCCTTTTTGTCGAAGACCCAATCCCGGATTGCATCATTGGCGATGTGGTGGCCAAGCGACTGCGAGACGCCGCGGAAGCCCTCGCAGCGTACCGGCACGATCGTCTTGTCATACTCCTTGGTCTTTTTGCGAGAAACGGCCTCGGTGTCATCGCCAATCAGGCCGATAGGGCATTCGGACTGCACGGTGATGCCGTTGTTGAGCGGAAACAAGACTTCAATCTCGTCAATGATCTGTTCCAGCTTCTTGTCGCCGCCGAAGACGATGTCCTTCTCCTGGAAATCGGAGGTGAACTGCATTGTCCCGAACGTGTCGACGCCCGTTGTACCGACGTAGTAGTTGCGGCGCTGCGACCAAGAATATTGGCCGCAGCCGACCGGGCCGTGCGAGATATGGACCATATCCTTGACTGGCCCCCACACCACGCCTTTCGAACCAGCATATGCACAGCCGCGAATCGTCATCACCCCGGGAATGGACTTGATGTTCGATTTGACGTCGCATTCGGAAAGGACCTCGCTTTCCCCGCCAGCCTCGTTGCCGCTCTTTGCGACGTTGAGGTGCTTCTTGCGGCGCTTCGCCGCCTTGTCGGGATAATGCGACAGCACCTCTTCGATAAGCTTCGCATGAAGAGCACCGTCATTCTCGTATTCCCGGCTCATGAGTCCCCCTTTCAAGGTTGGGTGACGCCTCAAAGAATAGGCGCCGTTCTCTGCAAGGCGCGCCGATTCATGGCAGCGCTAATGTCACTACTGGGCCGCCGCCTTCGCCGCTTCCTTGGAGTGAAGCTCGGCAAGCATCTGCTCGTCGGTCTTCATGATGCCGAAGTCGAGCAGCATCTCCTCCAGCTCCTCCATGGTGATCGGCGTCGGGATCGTACCCTGGCCCGAATTGGCGTGGATCTTCTCGGCCAGAGCGCGGTATTCCCCTGCCTGCTTTGAGTCCGGCGCGTACTGGATCACCGACATCTTCCTGAGTTCGGCATGTTGGACGATGTTGTCGCGGGGCACGAAGTGGATGAGCTTGGAATTCAATCGGCCAGCCAGTGCTTCGGCCAGATCGAGTTCGCGGTCGGTTTGACGTTCATTGCAGATCAGCCCGCCCAGCCGCACACCGCCCGAATGGGCATATTTGAGGATGCCCTTGGCGATGTTGTTGGCGGCATAGAGCGCCATCATCTCGCCGGACATGACGATATAGATCTCCTGGGCCTTGCCTTCGCGGATCGGCATGGCGAAGCCGCCGCATACCACGTCGCCGAGGACGTCATAGGAGACATAATCGACATCGTCATAAGCGCCATTCTCCTCGAGGAAATTGATCGAGGTGATGACGCCGCGGCCGGCGCAACCGACACCCGGCTCGGGGCCGCCGGACTCCACGCACTTGATGCCTCTGTAGCCCACCTTGAGCACGTCCTGGAGTTCGAGGTCTTCCACCGAACCTTCCTGTGCGGCGAGATCCAGGACGGTATCCTGAGCTTTCGAATTCAGGATCAAGCGTGTGGAATCGGCTTTGGGGTCGCATCCTACGATGAGGATTCTCTGCCCGAGGTCGACAAGGGCAGCGAGCGTATTTTGGGACGTGGTGGACTTGCCGATGCCGCCTTTTCCGTAAAAGGCGATCTGACGCAGACCTGACATAATAGCTTTCCTTCCTTCGTTCTAATCATCGCGACTGCCCGCGACACAAGTGCCGATAGGCAGCTCGTGCCGCCTCACACCAAGCATCGCAAAAAGCGTACCAGCGTGATCGGCCGATCCCAGAAAAAACTTTGTCATTAAATTCCAGCCGCTTAGACGGCGGCAAAACGCGCGAACGGGCCTTTCAGGCGTCTGTCACGGACACGACAAAGCCGACACAGATTGTCGTGCGCCATCCAAACCGCCGTGTGTCGAGCTCGAAGCGGGAGAATGGGGAAGTTAGCCCAAAGCTGATGGCGAGACCATCGGAAGACATCGGCTCTTGTCTTTCCAGCCTGCCATTGATCGGGCGGTCGCTGGATGAGCAGGAGCCTGGGGCTTGACCGCGGCGCGGGTAGTTCAGGCAGGCTTACAGAGCGGGAACGCCGGCGGCCGATAGACATCCGCGCTTAACCTTTCATAGCCCGTCTACAAGTTGGTTCCGCCGACGCGCTATATGGAAGCCAAATAATTCAGTAGCTTAGCCGAGAGCATTGATTTTTTCAGAAAGATACGTGTTATACGCGTACGAACCGCCGAACCCATGGTCGGCGCCCTCATGCGCGTGAGACCCCGTTGTGGGCGAGGCTCGCGACTGGCTGCACGATCCTAGCCGGCCTGCTTGCCATTGAGTTTGGTCCCGCCGCGGTAGGCTGCGGCATCAAGGGCAACATCAGCTACAACACTGGCAAGAAGATTATCACGTTCTTGGACAGGAATCTTACTGGGAGACACGCATCAACAGGCGGGCGGGCGGGCTTCGAGAGGTTAGTGTCGCGGCAGCTTGCAGATCTGCCCACGGGGCCGCCACGATCGCAAAGTGTGTACAAAAGCGCCCTCTCTGCCGAACTGAACAGTGCTCACGGCCATAGCCTCGGATGAGCCCGACTGGCTTGACCTCTGCATGATGAGAGCAGCTTTTACACCAGGTGCGCAGCACATGTCTTTAACGAACGCATCGTCTTCAAGAATATAGAGAGCAATTCGGAAAACCGAGTAGTTGGCGGCGAAGCTAGGAGAAGGTATACACCACCCTCTTGTTACCCCAGAGTAGAACGTGCAGCTGCGGCAAGACGCGGGCTTCGAACCACCTGTCGCTGGTCACCTTTTCTACCAGCGATTCCATGCGCATCATATTCCGTCGGACTCGACAGAGACGTCTTCATTACCACGGCGGGGCGGCGTGTGATTGCCGGGTTGCAGACAAACCTCGCCGCGACGTCTTTGGGACGAGTGGTGTCGGCACCGAATCCCTATCATTTAGACTAGCCAGCTTGGGGAGCGCCGTCAGACCGCCAGACCGGAAGAGGAGGCTTCGCGCCAACTTGTGCCAAGAATGTTGGACCGTGCGGAACCGCTGGGGCGGCGCTCAACTCTGGCGCAGGATGAAGCGTCGATTGGGTGAATGAATAGGGCGCGCGTTCGACGGGTAGAGGGAGGCAAATCGCTGGATGTCTGCCGGATCAACGTCAACCGGTTCCATCGCCACCATCCACTCGACGTTTTCGGTGCACGGCGGCGTCGTCAGTGAGCCCTCATAAGTCCAATAGCCAAGCGAGGCTGGCAGAAGCCAGTTGGGATTCACCTCGTCGATCGTCACCTCCCCATTCGGCAGTTCGGGAAAGGCCGCAGCAAGGGCAGCAAAGCTGGCATTTGTCGCGCCGGGCGTTAAAAAGACGCCCAGCACGCCCAGAGTACCACTTTGCGTGTCCTTGTGAACGAAATGCACCTCCATCGGGAAGCTCTTGCCCGCCACGTGATGTTCGCTTGGCGCATGGAAATGGAACTGTACCAGTTCGTAGACACGATCGCTGCGGGTCAGCGTGCTGCCTTGTGGCATATTGATTTGAATGGTGTGGCCGTTGTTCACCATATTGCCGCCGCCCTTGTGCCAGCCGATGGCGATATGCGGGATATCCGCCTTGACCGCGCTGTTGATATTGATCGGCGATTGCTGCGTGCCGGCAGAGCATACGAAATTTTCCTTATCCAGATCAGCCCAGTGCTCCGGTCCGACCGGACCGGTGTACCCCCAATGGGCACTGGTCGCTTGGGCGGCTTGAACGCAAATCCGGCATGCGCCGAGCGCAACCAACCCTTTGATCAGGTGACGACGATACATATTACTTTTGCTCCTCTTGCGAACTGATGTTGGTGGCTGCCCTAATGGACGCGTGATGGCCAATCGGCGCGGCCAGTATTGTCCTTTGCAACTGATAGATGCCCGCATGCCTTGGCGTGCTTTCATAAGTGCGGCTGCCGTTTCTCGGCTGGCCGGCTTCTGCAGCCCGCAACGGGAGCAGTTTCAACCAGCTAAACGATAAAAAATTTGAGCAGACCAGCGCTTGCCCCCCGCCGCAAAGGCACAGGCGAAGGTGATCACTGCGCGGCTGCCGTTCGCGCCGGAGGCCGCATCGCTATACTTTACACTCGCTGCCCAAGGAGACGCAGGCGACCCTAATACGTTTTCATCGCTACTCCCGACGCAGCCGACCCACGCCACGAAAACGTTGCTAT
>NZ_RZOM01000377.1:0-5214 GCF_003999175.1 Mesorhizobium sp. M7A.F.Ca.ET.027.03.2.1
CTCGTCAAACGAGCGCCGGCCAAGCGGCTGCTCGAAGGGGGCGGCGACGAGATTGACGCGCAGGCCGAGGCTGTTCACCAGCTTGGTCGCGGCGGCGTCCTCGGCGATCTCGGCGGCCAGCGCGCGGATGCCGCCATTGGCGTCGAGCATCGGCTTGTTCCAGAGCATGCTCTTGCCCTGGGCAAAGCCAACGCCGAGCGCCTCGCCGGCATATTGCCAGCGCGCCTGCAGCGTGTTGAGGAAAGCGCATTCGACCTCGGCCCAGAAGCCGGCAGGCCGGGAGCCGATCGGCGTCGAGCAGACAAGGCCGGTGCCGGACCGCCAGGCAGCCATCAGGTGCTGGACGTAGTCTCTCGGCATCAGCACGTTGGAATCGGCCAGGACGACCCAGTCGTGCCGCGCCGCTTCCCAGCCCTTGACGCAATTGTTGAGTTTCGGATTGGCGCTGATGCGGTCGTCGCCGATAAGCAGCCGGGCTGGCACTTTCGGAAACCGGACGATCGTCCTGTTTATCAATTTGACCACCGGATCGTCGGCATGGGCAACGCAGAAAATCAACTCGTAGCGCGGCCAATCGAGCGAGAAGGCGCGTTCCAGCGTCTCCTGCGTGAACGGCTCGACGCCGCGCGACGGCACGACGATCGACACCGGCCGCGGCTTGGCGGCCGGCGGCCCAATGGTGTGGCGCCGTTTCAGACGCGAAGCGGCGAGCACGATGCTGGCGAGATTCGAGAGGATGAGGACAGTTGAAAGCGTGGCGGCTATGAGAGTGAGTTCCATCGAGATCCGGTCACTCCAGGAAAACCGGTCCGCAAGATGGCCGGTTTCAACAGTTCAGCAGAGCGCCCGAGTCGCGCATCACCAGTCCGCGCACACCATCATTGTCATATGTCACTTAAATGACATTCTTTGTCGGCACCTGCCCGCGAGGTCGGCCAGAGGAGGCTTCGGTCGGTTGACCTAACCGCACAGAGCGCCGAAAGTTCCGCTGGAACCGTTTTTTTGGAGCCGCTTATGTATAGCGCCGTCACGCGCAACATCGAAGTGCAGGTCAGGCCGTTCTATCTGGAGGACCGTTCGGATCCCTCGGAAAACCGCTATGTCTGGGGCTATCAGATAACGATCGACAATCAGTCGGACGATTTCGTGCAGCTTCTGTCGCGCTATTGGCACATCACCGACGGCACCGGTCGGGTGGAGGAGGTGCGCGGCCCCGGCGTCGTCGGCGACCAGCCCGAACTCAATCCCGGCGACAGCTACCAATACACGTCCGGTTGCCCGCTCTCGACACCATCCGGCATCATGGTCGGGCACTACACGATGCGCAACAAGCGGGGCGAGACGTTCGACATCGCCATTCCGGCGTTTTCGCTGGACCTGCCGGGGACACGGCGGACGGTGAATTAGCGTCTTTCTCCCCGTTCTACGGGGAGAAATGCCCGGCAGGGCAATGAGGGGCGGCGCCGGACTCTCGGATATATTGCGTGCACAACGGCGTACGATTGAGTACGTGCGGCCAGTCGCCGCCGTCTGCGCTGCCCCTCATCCGCCCTTCGGGCACCTTCTCCCCGTAAACGGGGAGAAGGAAAAACCCTGCTACTGAGCCGCAAAATCCGCCGGGTCGAAGTCATATTGCTTCGAGCAGAATTCGCAGGCGACGTGGATGCCGCCGTCCTCTGTACTGTCCTTGATCTCCTGCGCGGAAAAACCCTCGAGGATGCCGCGGATCTTGTCCCTGGAGCACGAGCACTGGTCGGCGACCGGAACGCCGCCGAAGACGCGCACGCCATGCTCGTGGAACAGCCTGTAGAGCAGCCGTTCGGCGCCGATCGTCGGGTCGATCAGTTCGGTCGGCTCGATCGTACCGAGCAGCGCCAGCAACTCCTGCCAGGAATTGTCGATTGGGTCGTGGATCTCCTCGCGCGGATCGCCATCGCCACCCGGCAGGTCCGGGACGCGCATGCGCTCGGGCGACTGCGGCAGGAACTGCGCCAGGATACCACCGGCGCGCCACTGCTCGCGGGCACCGCCAGGACCGGGCGTCAAAAGCTTGGCCACCGACAGCCTGAGATCGGTCGGGATCTGTTCCGACTGGCGAAAATAGGTGCGTGCCGCATCTTCCAGCGTCTCGCCGTCGAGTTGGACGATGCCCTGGTAGCGCTGCGTGTGAGCGCCCTGGTCGATGGTCAGCGCCAGCACGCCGCTGCCAAGCAGCGTCTGCTGGGAAGTTTCGCCGGCCGCGACAAGGGCTTCCAGCCGGTCGGCGTCAAAACGCGCATAGGCGCGCAGCGCCGAGGGCGTGGAAAAATCCGCGACCAGCATGTCGACAGGCCCGTCGGTGCGGGTCTGCAGGATAAACTTGCCCTCGAACTTCAGCGAGGTGCCGAGCAGCACGGTCAGCACACAGGCCTCCGCCAGCAGGCGGGCGACCGGCTCGGGATAATCGTGGCGGCTGAGGATGGCATCGAGCATCGGCCCGAGTTGGACGGTGCGGCCCCGCACATCGAGCGGGCCGACCTCGAACGGCACGACATGATCGTCGCCGGCATAGCCAAATTCGCCGAGTTTGGGGTGATGTTCAGTCACTTGATAGGTTTCCAACATGACAAAGCTCCAGGGCGCGGCCATGCCGCCCTCCGGGGCGCATGCGTCGAAACGCGCTTGATTTGCGTGATGCGGCGCAAATAGGCATCACACCCCCGCAGATCAAGCTCCCGGGGATCAAGCGCCCAGACACTTCAAGCGCCGAGACACTTCAAGCGCCGAGACACCAGGCAAGCACGGCCTTCTGGGCATGGAGCCGGTTCTCGGCCTCGTCGAAGACCACCGAATGCGGCCCGTCGATGACCTCGTCCGTCACTTCCTCGCCACGATGCGCCGGCAGGCAATGCATGAACAGCGCGTCCGGCTTGGCCTTGGCCATCAGCTTGGCGTTGACCTGATAGGGCGAGAACACGTTGTGGCCGCGGGCGCGATGCTCCTGACCCATCGAGACCCAACAATCCGTGACGATGCAGTCGGCCTGACCGACGGCTTCCTCGGGCGAGCGGGTGAAGTGCAGCTTGCCGCCATGTGCCCGCGACCAGTCGATATGCTTCTGCGCCGGTTCGCTGCCCTCGGGCACGGCGACGTTGAGGTTGAAGCGGAACCGGGCCGAGGCCTCAAGCAAGGAATGCAGCACATTGTTGCCGTCGCCGGTCCAGGCGATGGTCTTGCCGGCGACCGGACCGCGATGTTCCTCGAAGGTCATGATATCGGCCATCAGTTGGCAGGGGTGGGTGTCGTCGGTCAATCCGTTGATCACCGGCACGGTGGCGTTCTCGGTCAATTCCAGCAGGCGCTCATGCGAGGTGGTGCGGATCATGATCGCATCGACATAGCGCGACAGCACCTTGGCGGTGTCGGCAATTGTCTCGGAGCGGCCGAGCTGCATCTCGGTGCCGGTCAGCATGATGGTCTCGCCGCCGAGCTGCCGCATGCCGACGTCGAAGGAGACGCGCGTGCGCGTCGACGGCTTGTCGAAGATCATCGCCAGCACCTTGCCTTCAAGCGGTTTGGTGCGCTCGCCGGCCTTGAGGCGCGCCTTTCGCACCACCGCATCGTCCAGCATCAAGCGCAGATCGCCTTCGGAAACGGTGGAAAGATCGGTGAAATGGCGAACTGACATCTGCAATGGTTCCGGGATTACTTCGCCGCGGCGGAAGCGATCGCCTCCGCCAGGCCCTTGGCGCCGGCGCGGATGCGGTTGAGCGCGTCATGGATCTCGGCGTCGGTGACGGTGAGCGGCGGCAACAGGCGAATGACGTTGTCGCCGGCCGGAACCGCCAGCAGGTTCTGGTCGCGCAAGGCCATGTTCACCTTGGTGTTGGGCATGGCGCATTTGAGGCCGAGCATCAGCCCGGCACCCCTGATATCCTCGATGATTTCGGGAAATTCGTCGGCGACCGACGCCAGCCCCTGCTTCATCAGCAGCGCCTTGCGCTGGACATCTTCGAGGAAACCGTCTTCCAGCACGACATCGAGCACGGCGTTGCCGACCGCCATGGCAAGCGGATTGCCGCCGAAAGTGGTGCCGTGCACGCCAGCGGTCATGCCGACGGCCGCTTCATCCGTGGCAAGGCAGGCGCCCATCGGGAATCCGCCGCCAATACCCTTGGCGATCGCCATGATGTCTGGCGTGACACCTGACCATTCATGCGCGAACAGCTTGCCGGTGCGGCCGATGCCGCACTGGACCTCGTCGTAGATCAACAGCAGGCCGTGCTGTTCGCACAATTGCCTGAGCCGCTTCAGCGACTGCGTCGGCACCGGGCGGATACCGCCCTCGCCCTGCACCGGCTCGATCAGGATCGCGGCCGTCTCCGGCGTGATCGCCTTTTCGGCGGCGTCGATATCGTCGAAGCCGACCTGATCGAAACCTTCGACCTTGGGGCCGAAGCCTTCGAGATATTTGTACTGGCCGCCAGCCGCGATGGTCGCCAGCGTGCGGCCATGGAAGGCGCCCTCAAAGGTGATGACGCGGAAGCGCTCGGGATTTCCTTTGACGAAATGGTAGCGCCGCGCCGTCTTGATCGCGCATTCCAGCGCCTCGGCGCCGGAATTGGTGAAGAACACCTTGTCGGCGAAGGTGGCGTCGGCCAGCCGCTCGCCAAGCCGGCTCTGCCCCGGAATCTCATAGAGGTTGGAAACATGCCAGAGCTTGGCGGCCTGCTCGGTGAGTGCGGCGACCAGATGCGGATGGCTGTGGCCCAGCGAATTGACGGCGATGCCGCCGGCGAAATCGAGATATCGCTCGCCCTTGTCGGTAACCAGCCAGGTGCCTTCCCCGTGGTCGAAGGCCAGGGGTGCGCGAGCAAAGGTCTCGTAAAGCGCCGAACCGCTCATTATATGCGTCTCCGGTACCGGAAAATCAAAAAAGCCGCCAAAGCGGCGGCCTGTGCGGCTTATCCTGTTTTTCGGCCATGAAGTCAACGAAAACGTCGCGTAGTGGCGCGCGGCAAGCCTCCCGACGGGACGCCGGCTCATCAGCGACCGGGCAAGTTGGGGAAAACCGAAAAAACCGATTCGTGTTGCACTTGGGACTCTTGTCACCGAGTCAGCGCATAGAGTAGTTGTAGTCGAGAAATAACTAGATTTCGTGCGGCGGACCTAATCACCAGATATATGTGGTGTCTGCCCCGGCAAATGTTGCCGGGTCGGGAGAAGGATTCCGAT
>NZ_RZOM01000378.1:0-5213 GCF_003999175.1 Mesorhizobium sp. M7A.F.Ca.ET.027.03.2.1
AGCAAGCTGTTTGCGTAGCGACGCGCACCTGTAACGAGTACGGGGAATGAGCGACCCATGTAATCCTCCCTGGGGCATTTTGCCAATTTTTGGGTCCACTCCTCCATCCCGAGTTTGCTCATAGCCACAATAAGCGGTTTCCAACGACCTCGCTCTGAATGCACCAGGCCAACTGGGTAAAAACGGGTAACCGGCACTTAAAGGCGATGTAGTATCGCCACCAGAAATACTGCTCCGTGGTGCTGGCCTTTGCCTGGGGGCGCAACACGGCAACTACCCGCTCAAAACGGTTGGTCCTCTACCTCTTATTCACCGTCGCTTTCCTCGCGGCCTAACCCGGCCGGAATATCCGTTGCCAGAAAAAGGCCTCGCGGCCGGTTCGAGGCGCATCCCTCCTCCGAAGCAGCACGCTCAAGTATCGTCACAAGCCCCGAGCGCTTCGCGTTCGGCGATGTCCAAATTCCGACAATGTCGGATACAGTCAGATCTACTGGATTGCGTTTGAATGGTTTTCTCATTTGGCACAGTACATGCGGGTCATCCGCAAAACACGTGACCGACCAACAAGAGTTCGCATGATCACCTTACCACAACATACAGCCGCCGCGGAACAATCACTTGGCCCCTGATCGCCCGCCCCGGCACCACAACCGGAGTCATCGATGTTCTGACAGGCTGCCCAAGGATACCTGCTGCAACAGGGCTTGCCCTGGTGACGACCACTCCGGCTCCGCCGGTTACCGACGAGGGCAAAGTGACGGATTTCCTGCTTTTCAACGGCATGGAGGTGGCTGTCATTCCCGACCACCGCGCCGCTCGTCACCGATATGGTCTGGTGCAGGATCGGCAGCGCGGATGAGCCGCCGGGGATATCTGCATGTCTTCGAGCATCTGATGCTCAAGGCGCCTCATGACGAGCACGGCTCCGTCGCCTGGAGAGATTGAACCCAAAGGGAGATTCAGATGTCTGAAGCGAATCAGGAAAAGTTGGACGCATTCTTGGGGAAAATGGTCGGCGATCTCGGTGCGATCGCAACGGGCGCGGGAGTCCTGCTGGGGGACAGACTCGGCCTGTTTAAGGCATTGCGCGAAGGCGGCAAGATGACGGCCGCCGAACTTTCGACACGCACCGGCACCCAGGAACGCCTCGTAAGGGAATGGCTTTCCGGGCAGGCGGCGGCGGGTTACGTCGACTACGATGAAGCGAGCGACAAATTCTATCTCAACGCCGAGCAAGAGCTGGTGTTCGCTGATGAAGACAGCCCGGCCTTCATGGCAGGCGCATTCGAGTTCCTGTCCGCGCTGTGGCTCGATGAAGAAAAGGTGAGGCAGGCATTCCAGTCCGGCAAGGGCGTCGGGTGGCACGATCATAGCGCGTGTCTGTTTCGCGGTACGGAACGGTTCTTCCGTCCAGGCTACAATGCCAATCTGATCGACTCCTGGCTGCCGGCCTTGGAGGGCGTCGTCGAGAAGCTCGAACGCGGCGTGGACGTCGCGGATGTTGGATGCGGTCATGGTGCATCGACCGTGCTCATGGCACAGGCCTTCCCCAATTCGCGCTTCGTCGGCTTCGACTATCATGCCCCCTCGATTGAGCGCGCCCGCAAGGCGGCCGAGGTAGCCGGCGTCGGCGTTAACACGCGGTTCGACGTGGCGGCCGCCAAGAGCTATCCCGGAACGTATGACCTCGTCACATTCTTCGATTGCCTTCACGACATGGGCGACCCGACGGGCGCCGCCACCCATGTCCACGGATCGCTCAAGCCGGACGGCACGTGGATGATCGTCGAGCCGTTCGCGCATGATCATCTGGCGGCGAACCTCAATCCCGTCGGCCGCGTTTACTATGCCGCTTCCACTTTCGTGTGCACGCCCGCATCCGTGTCGCAGGAAGTCGGGCTCGCGCTTGGAGCCCAGGCCGGTGAGGCGAGGCTGCGCAAGGTTGTGACCGGCGGCGGCTTCAAGCGATTGCGTCGCGCCGCGGAGACACCGTTCAACATGGTGCTGGAGGCCCGCCCTTAGCGTGGCCGTCGCCAGAAATTGCAGCTCATCGCATTTGATTGAAGATCACCGCCAAAAATCCGGACGCATCGGGGACATTTTCAAGGCGCCTGGGTTCACGCAGAGGTCGCTGCCGAGTTGTGTGCCAAGAGTCCCATACGTTGCGGCTCAGAAAGGACCCGACGCACGGCTACGAACATGCCCATAGTGATGGCCGCTATAATCACATATGCCCACCATGGCGCGTTCACAAAGCTGGTAAGCCACGTCGCACCGAACGCGCTTACGACAAAAACGAGAGCCTCGATAAAATGACTGAGCCTGTACACATTCAGTCGTCTCATCCTCATACCACCCATCCAAAGACTGAGCTTGTTGCGCTACTGCGACAGAGCCTAACATATTGGAGAGCGCTCACTATTTCTATGCTAAACAGTCTCGCCTGAGTATATGTTTTGAGTCGCTAATTATGGAATTCTGCCAGTCTGCATTTCCCCTGATCTGATGTAGAGCAGCTTCTAAGTGGGAATTAGTCCCCCATCGACCGGATCGGGCGACACGAACATGCGCTGAAGGCTTGGCGGAACGGCTACTGGGACCATGATGCTACTCGAATGCAAGATCGTGTCAGAACGTCCCGGGAAGGCTGCAGGCAGGGGATGTCAGGTCAATCAGCCTATAGATATGATACCGCCCATTCGCTGAGACTTCACGATGGGCATAGGAGGTGGGAATTCGTGCCTTGAGATGGACGCGGCTGTCGGAGCAGGCGAGCACGGCAGCAGCGATGGCCTGAACCTTCGGGCCGCTGACAAAAACGTTCACCACCGCACGCGAGCCGAACCCGTCGAGATACGTCTCGAAAGCATCGAGGTGGGCCATCAGCCCGAAAGCCTGGATGTCGCGAACTTCGCCATCTTCGAGCCGGTGGGTTTCACGTACCTTGGCCACCTGTTGATCGAGCAAAGCATCGATATGCGCATTCTTCTCGCTTCTTGGGACGAGGAGCGAGATCCGTTCCGGACTGACGATATCGATCAATCCGTAGAATACGTCGGCATCTCCTCCGATCCCCACGAGCAGGACTTTCTCTTCGCCCATTCCTCCGCTGCCTTGAAGATGAGGGACGGTGACGTATCGGTCCAAGCCGCTGGAAAAATCCTCTTTGCCGATCGCGTTCCCGTAGATACCTTCGGCGTACCCGAATTCGAGAGACTGAATCGACATTTTCTTGAATGCCACCGCAATCAGCCATTGGATGTAGATTCGCGGCATCGTCGAGCACTCGACGAAAACCTTCCGCAGGCTTCCTTCGTATGAGCCACATGAAGCGGCCATCTGAGTGAGCAGGTGATCGAGGAGATTGATGTTCTTCTGATACTCGATGGAAGGCTCGAGGGTGATCGCAGTCACTTCGACGCCCCATCGGGTACCCATAGCGATGAGCTTTCGCCGGTTTTCTTCGACGGCTGGGACGTTCGCTTCCTTCAGAGCAAAGTCCAGAACCACGATTTTGCCGACCTTCAGGTCAAGATGGTTTTCGAACGCGGCGAAACGCGTTTCCCATCCAAGCGCGACGATCGCGATATCTGCCTCCATCGTTTCGCAGGTACCTGCATCTCTCGCCTTCTCAGTGACGGCCAGATGGCCGAAGACTCGATACTCGACAGTTGAAGCGGTCATTCGAGATCGCTCTCGAAAAGCGAGTGCTGGAATTCGGTCTTGAGTGCGGGCCGCGCGACGAGCTCCTTAAACACCGAGTCGGCCCAGTCTTCTGGGAGCCGATGCCTGGTAAAAAGCAGGTCGACCATCTGCGCCGCAGGGATTGTGTTGATTTCGTACGGGCCGCGATAGGAGAACCCGAAGTAAGGTGCAAATCGCCGATGCAATCTGATCAGCATCTCCTTCGATGCGGGGTCGGCGCGGTCCACCTCAAAGTTGCCGGCGGCGGAGACCTCCCGGATAAACCCATCCCTTTCCGCCCGACGCAGGACCTCGTCCAGTTTTCCGCTGGGTTGCTCCAGTCGGTTCACCAGCGAGCGCATTTCCTTTAGATCAACCCTGAAAATGCCTCTCTCTGTCGTTCCTAGAGCATTTTCTTCGGCAAACTCTGTCTGGAGGCGAGCGGTCAGGTAACCCAACGCCCGCACCATGCGCACGCTCTCTTCTTCGTACGGATGTGAAAGCGCCTGAAGTCCATCAAGCTTCCGTTGAGAGGCGGCGTTCACAGCCTGTCTCTGCTGTTCGAGATGAATCTGTAAATCCGAGTTGATGAATTCCACCAGTTTTCGTGGATCACTGGAACTCGGAACACTGCGGCGGAAGATCTCTCCCATTATATCAAGGAAATCGCGTATACAGACGTCGCTCAATGATGTGATGATCTGGTGCCCTACGTACGGGTAGTCATGCAGACGCAGCATCTGGCACGCTTTCAGAAAAGCCCATCCCTGTTTCCGGGCGATCGACCTCTTCAGATTTGAAGCATCCGCCTTGCTCATGGGCCGGCGCTTGATTTCCGGGTTCATGAGCGCGAGCGCCAGCCCTTCGGCATAAGGGCGCGCTTTTCGATCAAGAAGGAATTGCTGCTGATCCGCCGTCCTCAAATTCACGGAGAGGAATTCACGTGCTGCATCAGCGAGTGCCACAAGCTCTTCTCTGCCCTCGGAATGACCCGATATGATAACCCGCTCGATGATGTCATTGACGGAAAGCCGCCCCAGCCGGTTTTTGAGCGAAAACGCGCTGAGCGCATCGTTGCGCTTGAGATCACTCCGCAGATGGTCAGGAAGCGCATAGTAGAGCCGAAGCGACGACACGTTCTCGCACAGCGTGGCGAACTCCCTCGGATCGACTGAATCAAGATTCTCGACGTCCCGGTCAGCATTCGAGAGCGACTGGCCGGGTATGATCGTCCGGATCGTGTCGTAAAGGCCGCCGATGTAGGCGAGGACCCATTTCACATTGCCGCGCGTCTTCCTCACCAAGGTGTTCAGGAACTGCTGTTGGAGCGGTGTCAGTGCCTCACAGTCGTCAATCAGGATCTTGAAGAAGGGCGCCCTGTCACCGGCGAAAGATGGGCCATTTAAAAGTGGGGTGATCGCGGTCGCGACCTTGTTAATGATCGCGCCAGGGTCTGTCGCTCTGAAGCCGGTCGCTCCCTCATCGGCGGCAAAGAAGAACGCGTTGAAGCATTCGTCGACGTACCGGGT
>NZ_RZOM01000379.1:0-5210 GCF_003999175.1 Mesorhizobium sp. M7A.F.Ca.ET.027.03.2.1
ATTGGCGCCTGAAGCAGCTTTCCACTGATGAGGCCAGGAAAGGCGTCGTCGCCTACTCCTCCGGCAATTTCGCGCAAGGGCTGGCGGCTGCCGGCCAGGCGCTCGGCATTCCCGTCACCATCGTCATGCCGATCGACGCACCGACCGCCAAGCGTGATGCTACGGCCGGCTATGGCGCCCGCGTCGTGCTGACCGACCAGGGCGAACGCGCGCGTGAGGAAGTCGCCGCCGCCAAGGCACGCGAGATCGCCGAGACCGAAGGCTTGGCCCTGCTGCATCCATTTGACGATCCGGAGATCGTTGCCGGCCAGGCGGGCGCCGGCCTCGAAGCGCTTGACCAACTCGAAGCCAAAGGCGCCAGCGCCGATCTTTTGTTCTGCTCGGTCGGTGGCGGTGGGCTGATCGGCGGCGTTTCGCTCGCCTTCCACTATCTGTCGCCCGCCACTGAGATCATCGGCGTCGAACCTGAAGGTTTCAACGGCATGGGCTCGTCGCTGGCACATGGCAGCATCGAGACGATGCCGATCGGGCCGAAGTCGATCTGCGACGGGCTGATGTCGCGACGGCCGGGCGACGCGCCTTTCGCGGCAGTCAAGACCGCCGGTGTTCGCGGCATCACCGTCGACGACCAATCGGTGTGCAGCGCCATGCGGATCGCTTTCGAGCGCATGAAGCTGGTGCTCGAGCCCTCGGGGGCCGCCTCGCTCGCCGCACTGCTCGGCGGCAAGGTGGATGTGAGGGGCAAGACCGCCCTTGTTGTGGCTACCGGCGGCAATGTCTCGCTCGCCGATTTCATGGCGCATATGAACCATGCTTGAAGCAGATTTCGTCATCATCGGCTCCGGCTCGGCCGGCTCGGCCATGGCCTATCGCCTGTCTGAAGACGGCAAGCATTCGGTCATCGTCATCGAATTCGGCGGCAGCGATATCGGGCCGCTGATCCAGATGCCGTCGGCGCTGTCGATCCCGCTCAACATGAGCCTCTATGACTGGGGCTTTGCCAGCGAGCCGGAGCCGCATCTCGGCGGCCGTGTGCTGACGACACCGCGCGGCAAGGTGATCGGCGGCTCGTCCTCGATCAACGGTATGGTATATGTGCGCGGCCACGCCCGCGATTTCGACCATTGGGCCGAAGAGGGTGCGGCCGGCTGGGGCTTCGCCGACGTGCTCCCCTATTTCAAGCGTATGGAAAATTCGGACGGCGGCGAGGATGGCTGGCGCGGCCATGGCGGGCCGCTGCATGTGCAGCGCGGCTCGCGTAAAAATCCGCTCTATGGCGCCTTTGTCGAGGCTGGTCGCCAGGCCGGGTTCGAACTGACCGAAGACTACAATGGTTCCAAGCAGGAAGGGTTTGGGCCGATGGAGCAGACCATCAGCGGCGGTCGCCGCTGGTCGGCGGCATCGGCCTATCTGAAGCCGGCGCTGAAGCGCAAAAACGTAAGTCTGGTCAAGGGCTTTGCGCGGCGGGTGATCATCGAGAATCAGCGCGCCATCGGCGTCGAGATCGAAGCTCACAAACAGATTCAGGTTGTTAAGGCGCGACGTGAGGTGATTGTCGCCGCATCGTCGATCAATTCGCCGAAGATCCTGATGCTGTCCGGCATCGGCCCGGCCGAACATTTGCGCGAAAACGGCATTCCGGTGGTGGCCGACAGGCCCGGCGTCGGCCGCAATTTGCAGGACCATATGGAGCTCTACATCCAGCAGGAATCATTGCTGCCGATCACGCTCAATTCGGTGCTGAATCCGTTCTCGAAAGCGCTCATCGGGGCGCAGTGGCTGTTCCTCAAGACCGGGCTTGGCGCCACCAACCATTTCGAAGCGGCGGCCTTCGTGCGCTCGCGCGCCGGCGTTGACTACCCCGATATCCAGTACCATTTCATCCCGGCGGCAGTCCGCTATGATGGCAAGGCGGCTGCGAAATCGCACGGCTTCCAGGCGCATGTCGGACCGATGCGCTCGAAGTCGCGCGGTTCGGTGACGCTGCGTTCGCCGGACCCGAAATCCAAGCCGGTGATCCGCTTCAACTACATGTCGCATCCAGACGATTGGGCGGAGTTCCGCCACTGCATCAGGCTGACGCGCGAGATCTTCGGGCAGTCGGCGTTCGACCCCTATCGCGGCAAGGAAATCTCGCCGGGCAGCCACATGCAGTCGGACGACGAGCTCGACATCTTCATCCGCGATCATGCCGAGAGCGCCTACCATCCTTGCGGCACTTGCAAGATGGGCCGCGCCGACGACATGATGAGTGTCGTCGATCCGGAGTGCCGGGTCATCGGCATCGAAGGCTTGCGGGTCGCCGATTCGTCGATCTTCCCGCGCGTCACCAACGGCAATCTCAACGCGCCCTCGATCATGACCGGCGAGAAGGCTTCCGACCACATCCTTGGCCGCACGCCGATGGCGCCGTCCAACCAGGAACCATGGATCAATCCGCGCTGGCAGGCGTCGGACAGATAGAGCACGATCGTGTGACTGCACGATCCGCATGCCGCGAAAGACAATCTGGAGACTTCCATGCGCGCTCAGCCCACGGCATCGCACTATGTCAACGGACGCTACATCGAGGACGAAGGCGGCGCGCCGCTGCCGGTCATCTATCCGGCAACCGGTGAGATCATCGCCATGCTGCGCTCGGCGACGCCGAACGTGCTGGAACTCGCCGTCGAGGCAGCGCGGGCGGCGCAGCCCGCCTGGGCGCGGCTGAAGCCGGTCGAGCGCGGGCGCATCCTGCGCCGCGCCGCCGACATATTGCGCGCCCGCAACGCCGACCTCGCCCGCATCGAGACATTGGATACCGGCAAGGCGATCCAGGAAACGCTGGTGGCGGACGCCCCTTCGGCGGCGGACTGCCTTGAATATTTCGGCGGTGCGGTTGCCGCCTACAATGGCGAGTGGGTCGATCTCGGCGGACCCTTCGCCTACACAAGGCGCGAAGCGCTCGGCGTCTGTGTCGGCATCGGCGCCTGGAACTACCCGATCCAGATCGCCGGCTGGAAATCGGCACCGGCGCTCGCCATGGGCAACGCCATGGTGTTCAAGCCTTCGGAAAACACACCGCTTTCAGCACTCGCGCTGGCCGAGATCTACAGCGAAGCGGGGCTGCCTGACGGCCTGTTCAATGTCGTGCAGGGCTATGGCGATGTCGGCGCCGGGCTTGTCGGCCACGATGTCGTCGCCAAGGTCTCGGTGACCGGCTCGGTGCCGACCGGCCGCAAGGTGCTGTCGCTCGCCGGCTCGAAGATGAAGCACGCGACGATGGAGCTTGGCGGCAAGTCGCCGCTGATCGTGTTCGACGATGCCGACATCGAGAACGCCATTGGCGGCGCCATGCTCGGCAATTTCTATTCGACCGGGCAGATCTGTTCCAACGGCACGCGCGTCTTCGTGCAGAGCGGCATTCACGACCGCTTCGTCGAGCGTCTGATCGAGCGGACCAAGAAAATCCGCATCGGCGACCCGCTCGACCCCGAAACCCAGATGGGGCCGCTGGTTTCCAAGGCGCAGCACGACAAGGTAGTGGGCTATATCGAGATCGGCAAGCAGGACGGAGCAACGCTTGCCTGTGGCGGCAACGTGCCTTCGCTGCAGGGTTTCCAGGGCGGATTCTTTGTCGAGCCAACGGTGTTCACCGGCGTCACCGACACAATGCGCATCGCCCGCGAGGAGATTTTCGGGCCTGTCATGAGCGTGCTGAAATTCGACGGTGAGGACGAGGTGATCGACCGCGCCAACGACACCGAATTCGGCCTTGCCGCCGGCGTCTTCACGCGCGACCTGCCGCGCGCCCACCGCGTCATTGCCGAGCTGCAGGCCGGCACCTGCTGGATCAACGCCTACAATCTGACGCCGGTGGAAATCCCGTTCGGCGGCTTCAAGCAGTCGGGCATCGGACGTGAGAATTCATTGGCGGCGCTGGCACTCTATTCGCAGCTGAAGTCGATCTATGTCGAGACGGGCGACGTGGCGAGCCCGTACTGATCAACCCTCTACGCCTTCGGGTCGGCCGTGCTGTCCAGATACTGGGTCAGCGCACAGACCAGATGATAGAAGATGCTGGCCGGCACGTCCGATGCCAGTGAGCGGCCGCGCTCGTCGATGCGGTCGATCCACAGGCCGAGCGGCGCCGGGTCGATGTGCCAGCGAAACAGCCGGCCGACGCGCGCTTCGATCTCGGGCTTCAGGTCCGGCCCGCCCGAACCATCCAGCGCGATAGCCGCCTTCACCGCTTCGGCCTGCGGCCAGCTGCGTGATATCAGGTCGAGCGGCAGGCCCTGCCGCGAGACGGCGCCATAGGCAAGGCCGGTGGCGCGGTTGAGGCCATTGGCAGTGGCCGACGCGTAAAGTTTTCTGGCAAAGCCGCTCAATTCGGCCTGGCCGCTGCGTCCAGCGAAATCGACCAGCAGCGAGGCCCACTCGAAATGGTGGCCAGGCTCGGTCCATGACCCTTTCTCTCCTGCGGATGGCTTCCATTCGGCATCGAAATACTCGCCAAGCGTCCAGCTTTCCGGATCGAAGAAATGACTTCGGAAGAGGTCGATGATGCGCGCTGCGCGGCGCAGATGGGCGCGCTCGCCAGTCGCCTGATGCCAAGCGAGGAAGGCCTCGAGCAGATGCATATGCGGGTTGGAGCGGCGCTCGCCTTTGCCGTCCGATGTCTCGAGGAAGCCGGTCATGCGGCTGTCTTCGAGATGCGCATCGAGAAAGGCGAAGGTTTCCTCGCCGAGGCGCAAGGCGTCTGGATTGCCAGACATATGCGCATGCGCGAGCGCCAGGAGCACGCAGGAATGATCGTAGGCATCCTCGGTGGCGTCGGCGACCGAACCGTCGACATTCAGCGTCCGAACCCAGCCGCCCTTGTCGGTGCGGCCCTTGCCGGCCATGAAGGCGATGCCGTGGCTGATCAGCCGGTCGGCCGGACCGTCCCAGCCGCGCGCTCGGGCGACGGCGAAAGCATAGACCTGCCTTGCCATGGTGCGCATGCGCTTGGGCTTCATCAGCGGCGAGGCGTCCAGGCCGAGCGCTTCGTGAAAGCCGCCATGGCGTTCGTCGACCCCCGATGTCGACCACAGCGGCAAGGTCTCCTGAAACAGCCAGTGATGCACGCGCCGGCGCCAGGCGCCGCTTTCGATGACGCGGTCATGCGCCGGCGTGAACCTGGTTTCCAGGCGACCCGATTTTTCGAGCTGCTCGACGATCTTCTTGAC
>NZ_RZOM01000037.1:0-13112 GCF_003999175.1 Mesorhizobium sp. M7A.F.Ca.ET.027.03.2.1
CACTGCAGCCGTACCAGCAGTGCCAGCCGGTATCGCAGCGCCTGCCCTGGCCGGCATCGCAGCGCCCGCCTGGGCCTGTGGCGCCATGATGGCTGACGGCGGAGACTGCAGGTTCAACAAGTGCATGGCATCGTGCGCAGTGATCCATGCATCGTCCACGATCCGTTCGAACAGTTTCAATGGGAGGCCGGCATCTGGGTAGGTATGGCTTAGCTTGGTATGCACCTCGTGCAACGCCAATCCAAAATCCGAAAGCCGCTCCATGATTTTTTCTACAACCGCGCAATCATGAGCGTTGAGTGCTTTGCCATCATCCATTATGCCCTTCGCCAAAGAGAGGGCGCGAAGAGCTTCTTGAACGGCGCTTGCCATCAGCTGCACCACTCCATTTCGACCGACGAGGAGTTCCTTCAAATCTGGCTCGAACCTGCTCGCCCGCAGTTCAATCTTGGCCCGCGCAAGACCGATCCGCTCACGGACCAGCCAGATCCTGACACTCAGTACCGAGCCGGCACGCAGCCGCAGTGCGCACCGCTCGGCTTCCCGCATCACGGGCGTTCCACTGGATAGGCTAGCGGTGGCAGCGCAGGCGGATCGCTGCCGTTCGGAGCGCCATGCCTTTTTTTCCCACCACTTAATTGCCGCCGTATGGTGGTTCTCCACATTTAAAATCAACAGCTCCTGCCGGTCCGCCTGGGAGTAGGAGTAGAGTTTATCGACCATACCTGCCGCTTTCTTGGTCTTTTTGTCCAATTTCGTGATCGTCGACAGGCCAAGTTTGTCTACTTCATTCGCGGCGTCGCACACGATCTGGCAACATCTACGCACCTTGTCGTCTGGCATAATTGTCTGCGCCTCAGCCGCAGGCAGGCTAGCGCGGTACTCCAGAATTGCTGAGGCTGCATCGACGACCCGACTGATCAGCTCCACCGCCTCCTCGGGGACGTCGGTTTTCCTGGCCGCAGCCTCGCAATCAGTCAGTTGTTGAACAAGACTGTTCATTCTGAGCTGTGTCGGACTGATATCTTCATTTGACGATGAGCTGGTGCCTTCCACCTGCGCGGTTGATAGTTGGCTACCGACCGGCGCCATGGCTTCGCCCTCAGACATGGAGGGAGAACCGCGCCGCCTTGCGGCTGCGCCACGTGGCGCTACGGTTCCGCGTGGTGGCGCAGCGGCTCCACGTGGCGGTGCGTTCAGGATTTGATCTTCGCCAATCGAGGCGCCTGGCAGACTTTCGCGGGCATCGCCTGGACCGCGCGCAACTGGAAGGGAGGAGGGCCTCCTATCGGCGTCCCCAGAGCGCATCTGCTCCACAACGGAATCGAATGACTGTCCACCTTCTCCCGCAGCAAGACTTGATTGCGAAAGGGAACTGCTCGCCCGCCCCGCGCGGCTGGCTCCAGTTTCAGCCTGCGATTTCCGTGGTCGGCCAATGCCCTTCATATTGCGTCTCCGTAGTAGGCGAGAATGTGCTGCTATTGTGCTGGCGGCTGACGAGACCAGCGGCATCTTTCGGTTAACGTCACGGTCAGCCAGACCCGCGACGGCGTAATGTTCCCGCCAAAGTGCTTCTCAGTAGCAGGCCAAGATTGGCCCGAGCTCACAGGACTTTCGCAACGTTGCCATCGATGTCCTGAGATTATCAGCGCTTCAGTCCGCCGATTTCCAGGAACAGCGAATGAAATCAGACCAACTCGGCTAGCTCCCCTTCCTAGACACGTGCCTGACGATTTTATTGAGGCGTCACTCCTCTCGTTCGCCACCGACAAAGTCACACATTTGCTTCAGAGATGCGTGTGCGTTGCGTATCGCGCGGGAAACCATTTCGATCTATAGTTACAAAAAGTGTCGAGACGGGACCTTTGGATCCGAAGGTCAGGCACGGCCGGCCTAGATAGACCGCTTGGCTGACGATTAGCTGACGATGGGAGTTCTCACGAACAGGGCAAGAAAATCCGACCGCTTCAAGCTTTCGATATGGTGAGAAGAGGATCCGCACCGGCCTCCCAAAGCCGGCAGACCATCCCATGTTCGTACGGTCGCCGACCTTCTCGAAGCCAATGAGCTCACCGCGCCGGGCCGTGATGTGCAGGCGAGAGAATGGTGATGCAAAGACCGAGTTCCTGCTCGTTGCGTGCGCCCGTGGAGCCAGCAAGAATACGGTCATTGCGGTCATGCAGCACGTGGACCGTGTCTCCTGTTCGACACCACAGCATCGAGGATGCAAACGAGCTGCTGCGGCTGCCATTCGGTCGCGGCATGCGTGGACGGCGGGATTGGCCGAACAGCCGAGATCGTGGTCGACTGTTCGATGCGAGAGCAACATCCTGCAGAGCATACGTTTTTGCGCTGGCCGGTTTTTGTCAAAAGCCGTCAGGTTCTCGAAAGCTCCCGCCCTTAGCTTGATCGAGGTTAACCTTTAACACGTCGCCGCCAATGGCAAATGCCGGAGTACCTGATGATAGCAGCAATTGGGAGTGGAGTTGGCAACCTCGGGACTTCCTTGATCCGAAAGGGCCATGGGGATTCGAAATCCGAGCATTCTGGTGATGGCAAGCCGGCTGGTGGCAATGATGGCAAGCCAGCTGGTGGGAATGATGGCAAGCCAGCTGGTGGGAATGATGGCAAGCCAGCTGGCGGGAACGATCGGGCGGATAACCGGACCGTTTCAAATGATCAACTTCAAGACAACTCACAGTCTGCAGCACAAAGTGAAGCCTTCCAAAGTATCCTGCGATCGTTCGCGTTCCAATTCGCGAACGATGCGATGGCTGAGGCCGATGAAGCTTTGGATGACACAGAAGATGCCTGACGCGGGAAAATCCGGCGTGAGGTCATACAGGCCGTTATTGACGGCACAACTCCAACAGAAAAAGGAATGATCATGGCTGCAGTTGATAATAATAAAAAATCAGGCAATACCAACACCAATAGCACTGGCAACACCGATAAAACTAACAGTAGCACTCCCGCCAATACAAGCGGAGCTGATGCTACTGCTTTTCAGGCGCAAGTGCAAGAACTAACCAATGTTAGCTTGGAGGCGACGAAAAGGAGTGTCCAGTTGCGCACTCTAACGACCAATCTCCAGACCATCAAGAAGGCCGCCGACGAACGCGTTTCGTAATGTCGGAAGCGGCTTTTAGACTGCCCCTAGCGCGTCTCCTTATTGACGCGACGTAGTCCCGAAATGAGCCGCATGGCAATTGCCGTGCGGCTTCTATCCTGTTTGAGAGATGCTCTGTGGATGACGCCGTTTCCCTCCGTTTCGAAGTGCTTTCGGGGCTCTATTGCGGACTGACCGGCAAGACGGATCTTCAAACGTGTTTAATCGGCAGCGGCTTCGATGCCGATTTGGTCTTTGTCGAGCAAGGACTGGCACCGCATCATCTTCGTGTAACTCTTCTTGGCAAGTCGATCGAACTCGAGGCGCTTGCACCCGGACTCAGTATCGAGGGCAACCGGAATATCGCCGCCGGCCAGTCCGTTGTTGTGCCCCTTCCTGCCGTCCTGCTCGTAGGCGAGATGTCCATTGCTTGGTCCGTGCAGGATGCAGAGCCGCCTGGTTCGACCGGCATACCGCGCCTACCGATCGGTGTGCTCGCCATGGTCATAATCAGCTCACTCGGGATCGGCGCGCTTTCGGGCATGTTCTCCTATCTTGGCAATGCAAGTGGATCGAGCCCCAATTCACTTCGGGCTGAAGTCGCGTCCAGAACGATCAGTCACCGCGCTGACAATGAACTTACGGGGGCAGCGGCCAAAGAGCTGCAGGAGGAAGTCGATCGAGCGGGTCTTCTCGACGTCAAGATTGGCTCCGCAAAGGGTGTTGTGACCGCCGAGGGCACCGTCACGTCTGAATCGGTCATCAGCTGGCAGAAGCTTCAGCAATCGTTCGATCGTCGCACCAAGGGTACTCTAACACTGGTGAACGGAGTGCTCATCAAAGAGGAGAAGGCGCCATCCGCAATCGCGGTCGAAGCTGTGTGGCATGGGGCCCAACCGTATCTTGTCATCGACAGCGAGAAGTATTTTGTCGGGGCCATTTTGGCTGATGGATGGGTAGTCGATCGTATTGAGGACAGCCGTGTGCTGCTGAGCAGGAATGGCCGCATTGCTGCTCTCCCATATTGAAAGCTCGCAGGCCCCATCAAGCAGCACTCTATGGCCAGCCAAACATCCTGTCGCGCTCGGTGCTGACAAGCTGGCTGCGTTGGAAACATTTGCTGCCCAGCCATTTCGCGCCTGCTTGTGGCTCTCATGCAGGGTCACGCGCTGGCCAAGGCTGAGGCGCCTTCGGAGTTCGAAAGCCACGTTTCATGGCGTAACAGCAGAGTAAGTCTCAACCGATTGCAAAGGTGTCTCGATGGCCAACGTCCTGCGTGACTTCATCAAGCGTGCGCCGGCCAGCCCGGATTTAATGGTTGCGTTGATGCTGCTTCTGGCTGTCGCGATGATGGTCATGCCTATCCCGGTCGTGGTGGTCGACGCCCTGATAGGATTCAATATGGGGTTGGCCATACTGCTGATGATGGTTGCCCTGTATGTCAGTACTCCACTTGATTTTTCCTCTTTGCCCGGCGTTATTTTGATTTCCACTGTATTCCGTCTCGCGCTCACGGTCGCAACGACGCGACTGATCCTGGCCGAGGGGGAGGCCGGCAGCATTATTCATACTTTTGGCGATTTCGTCATTTCAGGCAATATCGTGGTGGGTTTCGTCATATTTCTGGTCGTCACCATGGTGCAATTCATGGTCCTCGCGAAGGGTGCCGAACGGGTGGCAGAAGTGGCGGCGCGTTTCACGCTGGATGCTCTGCCGGGCAAGCAAATGGCGGTCGACGCAGAGCTACGCAACGGCCACATCGATGCCAACGAATCCCGCCGGCGGCGCGCCGAATTGGAGAAGGAAAGCCAACTCTATGGCGCGATGGACGGCGCGATGAAATTTGTGAAGGGCGATTCCATCGCCGGGCTGGTGGTTATCTGCATCAACATGCTGGGTGGAATTTCGATCGGCCTGCTCTCCAAGGGCATGTCCTTCGGCGAGGTACTGCATCACTACACTCTGCTGACGATAGGCGATGCATTGATATCGCAGATTCCGGCCCTTCTGCTCTCCATTACTGCGGCGACCATCGTCACCCGTGTGACTGGGACGGCGAGGATCAACCTCGGTACAGAAATGGTCAGTCAGCTCACGGCCAGCACTCGAGCCTTGCGACTGGCGGCCGGCGTCCTGGTTGTAATGGGGTTCGTTCCTGGGTTTCCCCTCCCCGTCTTTCTGATGCTGGCCGCAGTGTTCGCTGCGGTAAGCATTGTCAAGGCTGATGTGCTGGGCGCCGGCACTGCCGATGCGAAAGGTGGAACTGCAGCGGAGCCTAAGCAAGCCGCGCCTGCGAAGGAATTCCCGATCGCATTTTTTCTAGCGCCAGATCTTATGCAGGCGGTCGATCAAGCCGAATTGCAAAAACATATTGGGCGCGTTTCGCTCCTGGTCACAGCCGATCTGGGCATTATCGTTCCTCGCATCCCTGTCTTGGTTGACGAGCAGCTGCCTGAATCGCAATTCCGAATTGATGTCGAGGGCGTGCCAGTCGAACAGGACGCCTTAGATCCAAACCAGATGGCGCTCCGAGCCGATGTAGCGCACGTCGACTCGAGCGGTGTCCCCCTTAGACGTGAGCCGAAAACGGACACACTCCCGGTTGAACATACCCCTGCAAAGGCCCTTACGGGCGCCGGCACGGAGCATAGGGCTCCCGGCGAACTCCTCGCCTTGCGCGTCCATGCAGCGTTGACCCGCTACGCACCGCGATTGGTGGGCATCCAAGAGACCCGACATTTCCTGGGCCGAATGGAGCAGGAATATTCTGAGCTTGTGAAAGAGGTGCTACGCACGACGCCGATTCCTCGGATTGCCGATGTTCTGCGCCGCCTCCTGGAGGAAGGTATCCCAATCCGCCACACCCGTCTCGTGTTGGAGGCATTGGCCGAATGGAGCGAGCGTGAGCAGAACGTTGCCCTGCTGACGGAATATGTCCGTTCTGGTTTGAAGCGACAGATCTGCCACCGCCATGCCAACACGGAGGGCATCGTGTCCGCCCTGGTCGTCGAGCGCGAGAGCGAGGATGTGATGCGTGGCGCGGTTCGAGATTCGGATGCAGGCCCCTATCTCGCACTGGAGGATCGGCAAAGCGAAGCGATGCTATCACAGATACGTCAGGTCCTTTCGAACGCAGAACCGGGTCAAACCCGCCCTATTCTGTTGACGTCGATGGATGTCCGACGTTTCGTCCGCGGCTTTCTGACGCGAAACGGGGTTGATCTCGCCGTGCTGTCTTATCAAGACCTCGCCTCCGACTTTACAATTCGCCCCGCAGGATCCGTCACACTCCCGCACGGATCGAACAGCGGATTGTTAGAGTAGTCCCACCTTTCCTAACTGAACGCCACGCGCCTCCCCGATAACTGAGAGATAACATGAATAGTAATACAGTTTCTCCATCGCCTATGTTTCTGCGCCGGAACTCACTTCTTTTTGCCGTACTCGCCATTCTGCCTTTGGGCGGTTGCGCCAGCTGGCAAAAGCCGGCTCTTTCCGTGCAGGAGACATCTTCCCCCGAGTTGCTCAGCGCCGATCAAATCGATCCGGCTATGCGCGAACGCATTTTGCGCGAAGTTGGTCAGGATGTTCAAGAGCGGGCTTTGCGGGATGAGGTGAAGCAGCACCCGGACAATGTTGATGCGGCGATACGACTTACAAATGCCTTGGTGGGCCAGAAGCGCCCGCACGAAGCGGTTGAGGTGCTCGACAGCGTCTTGGTTGCAGCCCCAGGAAACGTACGTGCATTGAATGCGAAGGGCGTGATTTTGGACATTGAGGGGCGGCATGACGCGGCACAGGCCCTGTATCGGCGAGCTCTCGAAAACGAGCCAGGCAATCAGATGGTGCAGCATAACTTCAATCTGTCGCTTGCCTTTAACGGCAAGTCCAAACAACCAAGGTTAGCACGATCGCAATAGGTGGGCACAGTGCATGCGCAGCCTGTTCCCCGGCTCGAACACGCGCTCGGCTCCCATCATAGATGGCCCCCTGAAGAGAGCCATATCTATGCAAAACAGTTGCTCCAGATCTGGCCGGCAGAGATCGGCAGGAGAGCCGGATGACATCACGCGGCCACCCGCAAGGCCACCCGCCTCGCTTCGTTGCCAGAGCGCCCTCTCCCTCGCCGGTCACCGTCTCGCAATGCGGCGACCTGGCTTAAGGCGGTCGACCGAGCGCCCGATGCAGTAGCCATGAATACGTAACGCAGCGATGGACCCGCCGGATCGTGTCGCGCTTGTGCTGGCCGTCCCTGCCATTACAGCACGGTGATTGTAGCTGGATCCTATTCTAGAGGCATCGATGGTGTGGATGCCTTCGATCCAAACAATCGATTTGTTGAATTCGTCCGCCTGAGGAAATTAGCTGCGGCGATCCGACTTCCGACGCCTGCAGGCGCAAAACCAACAGCGTGAGCGCTGCGGGTCCGGAGGCAGGCTGCAAAGTGCAATCACCAGCGCTGATAAGCGGCAAGTGAAGAATGTATCGCTCGGGCGACTCCTGTGTTGTGCACGGTTGCCCCGCGAGGTGAACTGTAGCAGCTTGGCAGCTCAGCGTTCACGAAAGGAGAAAAGATTTGGGGCCAAGCAAAGACCGGCTTTTTTGATTGTCTTGCTGTATCGCTATGGTGGGGCGGGCGCGACCGCTCCCATAATTCAATACGCTGCCTTTAGCGATGGACGATGACGGGATGCGTCGCCGAGACTTCAATGGTGGAGGAGCAGCGCACCCGTCGATCCATTTGCTTTCAGCGGCAACCGCCACTATGAAGCGACACTTCGCCCAACTGTGTTTCAAGCTGCCCGGAGAAGTTTATGACAGAAGAACCCCACAAGACCGACATCCTCATCGAGCTCACTGCCGATGTTGTATCAGCCTACGTCTCCAACAACCCCGTCCCGGCGGGGGAGCTTCCTGCCCTGATCGCCCAAGTGCACGGGGCTCTAAACGGCACGGCTGGACTCATACCGGCAGAAGAGCCTGTGCCTGTAAAAAAACCTGCTGTCCCGATCAAAAAGTCGATCGAACCGGACTACATCATTAGCCTTGAAGACGGCAAGAAATTCAAATCGCTAAAGCGCCATCTGGCGACGCACTATGGTCTGACCCCAGACGAATATCGCGCCAAATGGGGTCTGCCGTCGGATTATCCCATGGTGGCGCCGAATTACGCCGCTGCGCGCTCCGCCTTGGCCAAGACCATGGGACTCGGCCGCAAACCGAAAGAGCCGGAAGCCCCAGCCACGGCGCCGGCGAAACGGACCCGCAAGAAGGTCGCAGCCTAAATCCGTATCAACAGTCGTTCGGACGCGCAGCAGCCGTTGGCCCAATCTGCGCGGAATCAAAGGGCGGGGATGAGCCCCGCCTTTCCCGTCCAAGAGCCTCATTTCCAGAGTAATTCATGATGGCTCCAGCAATCCCTGCCGCGGCATTAACTTGCATGCTCCGGCCCGGGTTTCGAGCCGTCAATGCGTTCCGGCGATGACGAACCTTGCCAAGGCTTTCCCGGACCGTTAGCCAGCCTTGCTGAGGCTGCCTGCAGAGGACTTTCCCGTGCGGCGATCCTGTTCCACCTCGTAGTTGATCTTCTGGCCCTCATTAAGGGTCGACAGGCCCGCTCGTTCAACAGCGGAAATGTGGACAAAGACATCCTGACCGCCGTTGTCAGGCTGAATAAAACCAAAACCCTTCGTGCTGTTGAACCACTTCACCGTTCCAGTCGCCATATCCATTCCTTTGTAATAAGTCGCAACTTAGGCAGGCCATTCACGCCAGCCTGATTTGTACACGAGACTTTAGGCGCATCAAAATCGGAAAATTGCAAGGCCCACTCGATCGCCTGATCTCCAGCAGCAACTGCAACATATGCGAGGCGCGTGCCAGACGAGGCGTATGCCAGACGTTTCGTCGTGCGCTGTCGCTCGAACGTTGACAGAAACAATGACACACCTTGCAAACTCGGCACATCTTGTGGACGTGCTCGGGTCGCTTCTCGACTGCGATACCCGCTCCTGACCGGGTATCGTCGGCCAAAATGAGGGTTTTTGTCATGTGCCGCCAGACCGAAAGATCAGGCGCGCAGCGACCTGCACATTCAAACCGGAACCCGCGAACCTCGATTAGCTTCTGCCTGCTCCGAAGGGCGGTAGCCTGCTCTGAGGCGGGCCACTGTCGGGTTGAAAACCAACTGTCGGGTTCGGAACCCCAGATTGTCGGCAAGGTACGCGCCGCCCACTGGTTGGCCAAAGGGCACTGGCTCCTGATCCTGCCGCCATGCTCGCCCGATCTCAACCCGATCAAGACAGGTCTGCTCAAAACTCAAGGCGCGGCTGCGGAAGAAGGCGGCCAAAACTTTCGACGCTCTCTGCGGAACTCTCGGCGATATCTGCCAGCTGCTGGAGCCAAATCAAAAACCATTAATTGCGACAGGTGATTTTATGACATTCATTGCGAAGAGGCCAGAATGAACAGCGGAAGAGAGTAGCAGCTCTCTGGTCGCGGCGAGGTGGATCGTCGACACGATCGGCACCTGGCCCGTGCGGGGATCGCACCGCAGCCAGCACCAGAGCCAGACCTTGACCGCTTGCCTTGCTCAGGCGCCACAACAACGAGTGGCTGGAAGCAGATCCACGTGAACTCAGCGATATCGATCAGACGATGCTTACCCTCATGAAAGCCGATCCCGACGCTGTCCAGCGCCGCGAAATCCTGACCAGCATATGGCGCATCGGATGCCACCGCCTGCACACTCACCATCGACATGCCGGAACTCGGAACCAAAGGCCGCAAGCCTCGCCGGCCTCGGCAAAATGGAGCGGCCGCGCCTGGGCGGCCGGGCCAATGTTCGCCAGGCCCTCTACATGCCCGGCCCTTCGCCCTGCGCTTCAACCCCGACCTCAAGGCAAAATACCAGGCGCTAAAGGCGGCAGGCAAACCCGCAAAGGTCATCATCTTGTTGCGAAAGCTCCTCATCCTAGCAAACGCTCTCCTCAAGGCGCAGCGAAAATGGCCCCTAAAACCCTTGACCGAAACGGATACCTTAGCCTTTCAGGTGAGGCGGGCCGAGATAGACCAACCGCGGGTTTAACTTCGCGAGTTTAAGCTGATTATGCCGATGCAACTCTAGCGCCTGCGCGACCGTTTTAGCTTCCATCAACAAGGCGGCAGGGTGGGAGGAAGTACCCTCCCCTGCCGCGAACAAGCTTTGGACAAAGCCCCACCTTGTCCGTAATGTGATCGGGAGGCCGGGGCGCGGCGGTGCTCAGCGGATGTGACGCGCGAGATCTGCGACCCTACCCATCAGCACTTCCATCGGTCCTCGCTGGAAGACGCGCAGCCAAAGCACCGCAAAAGTGCTGATAACCACAACGAAGCCAAAGAGCGTGGACAGGCTCTCGTCTTTGAAAATGTTTATCTTCATAAGATAGGCTATTCCCGCAATGTGCAGCACATAGGCCGTCAAAGACATCGAGCCGACTGCGATTATTGGCCAGACCAGCTTTCGCAGACGCGGGAGCGCATCCACAGCGAGCATGCAAGCCGCCAAGATGATCATTGCGCAACCGGTGCTGCCCACGATCGAAAGCGTCGTTTCGCTATGAGGTGCGGCTATCCATGACGACTTGACTATAAATGACGACTTGGAAGGCTCAAAAGCGCCGTCAACGTCAGACCACCACAAGGAGGTTTCAGTCAAAGCGCGGGAACTCAGCGCGAGCAAGGATCCCCCATGGCCCAACACGGCCAGCGCGACCCCCGCCAGACCAAGGCGCCAATGCGCTGCTAGCGTATTAAGATTAAGGCGCGCGATGGCCATGCCAGCGATGAGGAAAGGAACCCAGGTCACCGCGGGATAGTAGCCGTTGACCATGAGGTTGAAGACCGGGTCGAGGAGGTTGGGGGCAACCGACAGAAGGGAGGAACGGACTTGCGGGAGAACTAATGCCGTAGCGGCAGCGATCAAGCCCAGCTGATATGCGCTGAGCCGATGGAGCGGCAATACCAACAAGAAGCAAATTCCGTAGTATTCTAGGATGACTTCGACCTGGGTACCGAGGCAGCCCAGGATTGAGCCAAGCGCGAGCAAAACAAGGGCACGAATTGCGACTCTGGCGATGGCCTGTCTACCGGCTATCCCCGACTTCGGCGCCTTGCGACCTGTAATCAGGAGGATTGAAAAACCGGCCAATACGGCAAACAGGGCCGACGGCCGCCCATGGGTTAGTTCCATCAGAAACCCGACTAGTCCTCCTTCGCCGGGGTCGGGACCGAGATGGGCGGCATACATCCCGAAGACAGCCAGGCCCCGAGCGAGGTCGATGCCGACCAGCCGATCTACTACCGACCCATTCCTAGCGTCGGCAACCGGTGCCTTCATTACCATGGTAGATTCCCTTGCTGGGTGTGTGGATCGCGGGAGCCGCGATAGGAGAGCCGGTCGGCTGCTGCCGTCGCCTCGTGAAAGGGTTCAAAACATCGCGCCATCTGGCGCATCGAGCCGGCGACAGAGCTGTTCAGCCATTAGCCTGGGGTAAGAACAACAGATCGGCTCACAAAGCCTGTGTCACGGACCTGAAAAGTGGTGTCGCGGAACCGTCGTTTTTTGCATGATGGCTAAGCCGAGAGATCCACTGCACCGACGAGAGACTCAGCGACGTTAGATATCCGATCAGTACGCCGCGGCTCCGCCGGTGACGATCACCCCGGGTGTCAAGGCCAGGGCGTAAACCTGCCATAATCTGTGGTAGTGCGCCCGCGACCAATCCGTTCGACAAAGCTCGGCGCATGGTCGAGCCAATCATATTCTTCCATGTGGCTGTTGCCTGAAAAACCGAAGACGCCGTTCGCTGGTCCAGCTGTTCCAGACCTCGGCCTGCGTCGGTCATTAGAACCGGCGCGCCTGTTTCCCAAATCAATTTGCTGATGCAGCCGCCGGGGGTCACATTGAGCAAAAGTGCCGAGGTCAGGACGGGTTTCATAGGGGCTCTTCGTTTGGCTTTGTTAACGACCCCTTTCTTGCAAGTTGTAGCTGACAGCAGCCTGAAAGCTCCCCAAATAATTCGCTGCCGCCGGTTCAGCCTATTGTCAGCTTCGACCAATAAGATGGGAGCCTTGCCCTCATACCGGAGCTCGGCAGCATGATGCGAATACTGCTCACTGAAGACGATAAGGACCTTGGAAGTGCTATGCACGATCATTTGGTGGCTGGTGGCCACGCGGTCGACTGGGCCAAGAACCTGTCCGAAGCGCGCGATTATGCAGCTGTGGTCGGCTACGACCTTATTTTGCTCGACGTTCACCTGCCGGACGGCAATGGGATCGACTATCTGCGGGAGCTGATCAAGGAACTTGAATCGGCACCGGTCATCATTCTGACAGCCTGCGATCGGATTTCGCATCGCATCGAGGGCTTCAACGCTGGAGCCGACGACTATTTGGTCAAGCCGTTCGATCTGGGGGAACTCTCAGCGCGTATCCATGCAGTGGCACGTCGCCATGGGCATTTTCCGGAGCCGCAATTTTCGGTTGGGACGCTTTCCATACAGGCAGCCGAGCGACGCCTCTTCCGCGACGGGCAGGAGGTCTACCTGACTTGACGCGGATGGGCGGTGCTCGACTACCGTCTGCCCCAGCCCTGCACGGTCGTTTCAAAAGGGAAGATCGTGGACGCGCTTTTCGGCAGACGGCGCTGATTCATACTCTAAAAGAAAATTCGGCTTCCAGTTGCCTTGGCCATGACTGCCCTTCCCGAAAGATGGGTGACAGTTCATTCCGGATAGATGGGTTACACTTTCGGCCCTTTGCAAGGAGAGCAAGGTGCCTTGGAAGGAGTGTAACGTCATGGAAGAGCGGCTGAAGTTCGTCGCCCGGCTGCTGGACGGCGAGAAGATGGCGGTGCTTTGCCGGGAGTTCGATATCTCGCGCAAGACCGGCTACAAGATCCTCACGCGCTACAACGACAGCGGCCTGGAGGGGCTGACGGACCGATCGCGGCGGCCCTATC
>NZ_RZOM01000380.1:0-5200 GCF_003999175.1 Mesorhizobium sp. M7A.F.Ca.ET.027.03.2.1
CCTCCGAGCCGATCGCAGCCAGCGTCCTGTTGGCGAAAAAGCTTAGCAGCGTCAGTCCGATCAGGATGATGGCGGTCAGTCCGACGGCGGACGCGACCACGCGCATCTTGCGGCGTTCGGCCGCTTCGTCGAGTAAGAGGGGTTCATCGCCGGGACGCGATCGCATAACCAGCGGTGCTGCGAGCGCGATCATCACCAGCACCCACACAACCGCGCAAAGCGCGGTGAAGAACCAGATCAGCCAAGCCAACTCGCCGGCTGCGGGGCCTTTCGGATCCAGCGCCGACTGCCAGCCTGCGCATCCCTGCAGAAGCAGGACACAGAGGGCGAAGGTCATCGAAGCCGGGCGCCTCACGGTGATTTGCCCAGTGTCGCGGCATCCGGCAGGCGGTTTTCCGAGGGATGCACCATCATGCCGTCATTGCGTTGCGGCGCGGCGGAGGAGGGCGCGTTGCCGCCCAGTGCACGCACATATGCCGCCAGCTCCCATATCTGGTCGTCGGGTATCTTCTGGCCGAAGCTCGGCATCCCGTTCGGCCTGCCGTCGCGGATCGTGGCGTGGATGCTTTCGATCGAGCTGCCGTAGAGCCACTTCTCGTCCATCAGCGCCGGGCCCATGCCGCCACCGCCATTGGCATGGCAGCCCGAGCAGTTGAACCAGCCGAACAGGCGTTTGCCCTCGCTCATGTGGAAGGCGTTGGCCTCGAAGCTCGCCGCCTTGTTATCGGTGGGGGAGGGTCGCTGTCCGCCCGGCTCCAACGTGGTCACGGGCGTCGGCTGCTCACCTGAGCCGAGCGCCGATTGCGGTCGCGTGTCGCGCTCCTCGCGCTGGCAGGCGACCAGGGCCAGCGTCAAGGGCAGTAACATCGCCAGAGCCTGCCTCATCGCGCCGGACTCCCGGCCATGTCCAGACGCGGTACGCCGTATTGCGCCAGAACCGCGTCGATCTCGGCCTTGTGTCTGGCAAGCGCGCTATTCACATCGCCACGCAGCGCATCGTCCTCGCGCCGAACACCCATCGAGATGTCGTACATTAGCGGCAGTTGCGGTCCGTCGATGCGGGGCGTGACCGGCGTGATCCGGAGCGACACCTTTTGCCTCTGGGCGAAATAGCCGGCGAGCGGACCCCAGACCACGGCAAGATCGATCTCGCCGTTCGCAACAGCTTCGACGATGCGCGCCGGAGGGTTGGGAGCGGAGTAGTCGCCATAGACGGGGTAGCCGATGAGGTGCCCGACGATGCCGCGGCGGCCAAGCGCCTGGACAGGCGGCGAGTTGGCGCCATCGTCGCCGATGAGCTGAACACCGATACGCAATTCTTGCAACCGCGGGTCGTTGAAGGAGGCCACGTCCGGGCCGTCCTGGCGGGTCACGAAGACATAGGACGAACGGTAATAAGGCGTGGTCGTGCGCAGCATTTCGAGATTGGCAGGCGTGCCGGGCACGAGATCGCAAAGGCCTGCCTTCAGCGTGTTGCGGATGAAGCCACGGCGCTGCGCCCACCAAGTATACGTCAGCTTGGCGCCGAGATCAGTGGCGATAATTTCCGCGATCCTGTTCTCGAAGCCTTGACCGGCCGCGTTGGAAAACGGCATGTTGTTCGGGTCGGCGCACACTCTCAACTCACGTGGACTGGCAATAGCCGGCAAGAGCAACAAGGCGAGCCCGGCCATGCCGATCGCCACCCGTTGGAACGCCTTTCGCGCCGGACGTACGGTCAAGTCCAATCCATCAAGGCAGCCGGAACACATAAAGCGTGCCTCCCACCGTGGTAGCGTTCTTTAGATCCTTCATCGCGTTGACGAAGCCAAGTGCCGCGGTGGCATCGCGTGGGTCGAGGTCGCCGGAAACGATGGCACCGGCCCAGCCACCGACGCCTGACAGAATTGCGACATATTGGTGCCCATCGGGGCCGCGATAGGTTATCGGCTGGCCGATGATGCCGGACGATGTCTTGAATTGCCAAAGGAGATCGCCAGTCCTGGCGCTGACCGCCTTGAACCAGCCTTCCATGGTGCCGTAAAAGACGAGATCGCCGGCAGTGACGACGGTGCCGCTCCACACCGGAAAGTTCTCCTTCAGGACCCAGGCCGGCTTGGCGGCGGCAACATCCCAGGCGGTGAAGGCACCACGATTGCCGCCCGGCCCGGGGATCATGCGTACGTTCATGCCGACATAGGGCGTGCCTGCGATGTAGTTTACCTCGACGCCTTCTTCATCCATGCAGAGATTGTTGTGGGGGATGTAGAGCAGGCCGGTCCTCGGCGAAAAGGCCGATGGCTGCCAGTCCTTGAGGCCGGACGCTGTCGGGCAAATGTCTCGCACCACCTTGCCGGTGCCGGTTCTCTTGTCGGGGTTTGCAATCAGGCGGCCGGTCTTCAGGTCGACGCCCTTGCTGGAATTGACCGGGCCATAGGCTGTGGCCGACAGCACCTCGCCAGTGGTCCGATCGAGGATATAGAGGTAGCCGTTGCGTTCCGGTCGGACGAGGACCTTGCGCGGCTTGCCTTGCCAGGTCATGTCCAGAAGGATCTGCTCGTTGATCCCGTCATAGTCATGGAGGTCATGCGGGCTCCACTGATAGAACCACTTCGCCGCTCCGGTATCGGGATCACGCGCGAAAATACCGGACGTCCATTTGTTGTCGCCGGGCCGCAAATCCGGATTCCACGGTCCTGGATTGCCTGTGCCGTGGAAGATCAAGTTCAAGTCCGGATCGTAGGAGATCCAGCCCCACATATTGCCGCCGCCGATCTTCCAGGCTTCGGGCGGCCATGTCGTCACGCCAAGGTCTGTGCCCTTGTCCATGTCATAGTGGGGCTTGAAGTCCGGGCCGATCAGCACATCCTTGTCGGGTCCAGTGCCATAAGCCGTCCAGACAACATGCCCGTCTCCGGCATCCAGCGCCTTGACCCAGCCGCGGACGCCCATTTCGCCGCCGGAATTGCCGACCAAAACTTTGCCCTTCACCACCAGCGGAGCCATGGTGATGGTCTCGCCGATGTTGATGTTGCCGATATGAGCGTTCCAGATCGGTTTGCCTGTGTTGGCGTCGAGGGCGATCGTGTGGCCGTCCAGCGTGTTGAAGAAGATGCGCCCGTCGGCGAAGGCCGCGCCGCGGTTGACGACATCGCAGCAGGCCACCCCTTGTGCCGACGGCTCGGGGTTGGGCTCGTACTTCCACTTCATCGGCGCGCCGGGCCTGGAAAGGTCGAGCGCGTAGACGATGTTGGGAAAGGGCGTGACGATGTACATGGTGTTGCCGACAACCAGCGGCGCTGCTTCCTGGCCCTTGTTCACGCCGGTGGAGAAGGTGAAGGCGACCTGCAGGTTCTTGACGTTGCCTTCGTTGATCTCGGTCAGGTCGCTGAAGCGGGTCGACGCGTAGTTCTTGGCCGGCATTGTCCATTGCCCGTCATCGGGTGGCGCGGCGGCGGCGGGCGGCGCAATAGCCGCCGCCGATGGCGGCTCCGAGGCACCGCTCAGGAATGGGCCGCATGCCAGCAGCATCACCGAGACTATGCAAGTGCGAAAAGAATTCTCGGTCGCCGATGCGCGGGCGCCTCGTCCTTCGTTAACGCGCGCCTGTGCCGGGTGCAGCATGCCTTTCATTTGTGGATCGAGCCTCCCACGCCGGCGCCGAGCTCCGCCGCGATGTCAGCCTCGGTGCCGGCACAAAGCGGATGGCCCCAGCCCGAGGCGCTTTTGCCGCCGGGATCCAGATCGTAGACGATGGCGTCCTTGCGATTGGGATTGACTCCGGCGGGAACCTTGTCGAGGCCGAGCGCCGCGCGAACACGCCAGGCGACATTGTGATCGGCGCATGAGGAATCTCCGGAGACCCCGATGCCTCCGACGATGCTCTTTCCGTCATAGAGGGCAAGCCCGCCGCCAAACACAACGACGCCTCCAATCGGCTTGCCGACGAGCGGATCGCTGGCGCTTCCGAACGTTTTGGGATCGCCCGCATAGGCTGCGGCCTGGTTGACCGGATTGGTCTCCTGCAAGCCGAAAAGCGGCCCGCCAGGTTGCGCCCCCGCGTAGAGATTGGCCGTCGATAGGGCCATTTGCGCCAAGCTTAGCCCATTGGCCGTATTGGCCTTCTCTGCCGCGACGAGGCGACTGCCCGGCCATTGCGAATCGGCGGTGGGACCACTGAAAGCGATCGCGCACACCGCGCCGTCGCGGGCAACGATAGCGGCCCATTCGTTGGTCTCAAAGCCACCGTTGGCAGGTCCGCCGCTTGCTTTCACATTGGCCTTGAGGACAGCGAGCAGCTTATCGTGGTCGGCCGGGCAGGGCGCCTGTGCCATGGCTTGGCCCTGTGGGGACAGGCCACCCGCCAACACCAGGCCAAAGGCTGATAAGAAAAGCTGACAGCGGTACATTGTCCTGCCCATTCGTCGAGCATCAAAGAATCATGGAGCACTCTGTCAGACTGGAGAATGCGAGAAAGAATCCGTGATCCAATGCCGTCGGTGTCTAACTTGGGCGATGCAGGTATGTTCCTGCTTTTGGAAAAAAATGCACATTTCCCGTCCGGTGAATGGCAAGTTGCCGTCTGTCCCGCCGGCGGCCGGCTCATCGCACCTAGTGAGCACTTGGCATTATCAGAGAAGCGGAGCGGTTGCGGGACCATACGGACGATCCACCCGGACTCGCGACAACGTTCATTTTGCGATGAAAAATGCCTTAGTTGAGAAGGCGACGGTACTTTTTGAGGCGACTTGGGCACGCTGGTGGACGCCATAAAATTCGAAAATTGCCCGGATGGTCCCGATAGTTGGTGGAACCTCGAAATATTTTTTTTGGCGATTTTCCCTTTAAAATCAAAAGCGTAAATTTTTGACGGTTCTAGTGTCGGAATTTTAGCAGTTCTGGAAAATATTTGACAGCGATTTCAACGGGTTATACGCTGTTTGAACAATCGAGTGGGAGTGAGGGAAGCTACGGCGATAAAGTCATTCGGCGGACTAGCCGGTGACGCACGCAATAGACCCCATCCCCGCTCCGCGAACTGCGCCCGCGAGCGCGACCTTATACGCCTCATCGAAGTTGGAGTGCCCGAGCAGCGGCAGCCTTATCGGCCGCGTGAAGACCTTCAAGCGCGAGGACAAACTACGCCATGCGACCTTGCGAGCGATCCGAGAGGCGAGGCCACGAGCCCTCGACGCGACGACGCATCCACTCAACACTGCAC
>NZ_RZOM01000381.1:0-5188 GCF_003999175.1 Mesorhizobium sp. M7A.F.Ca.ET.027.03.2.1
CTGAGCGGTGGCTCGGCGGCGTCGACAATGGCCAGCATCGCCGGCCCGGTGGCCTCTGGATCGCCGGCAACGGAATTGGCGCGGCGCTCTGCCATCTTCGCACGGGCGGGCGCATAGGCCTCGATCGGCTGAGAGATCTTGGCCGACGGGCCGGCCCAGTCGGTGGAGAAGCCGCCCGGTTCGACCAGCGTCACATGGATGCCGAATTCCGCGACCTCGATGCTCAGCGACTGGCTGAAGGCCTCCAGCGCCCATTTCGAGGCGTGGTAGAGGCCGAGCGAGGCAAAGGCATTGACGCCGCCGATCGACGAAATCTGGATGATGTGGCCGGAACGCTGCGCCCGCATGATCGGCAGTGCGGCCTGAGTGACCCACAGCGCGCCGAAGACATTGGTTTCGATCTGGTCGCGAGCTTCCTGTTCGCTGACCTCCTCGATGGCGCCGAAATGGCCGTAGCCGGCATTGTTGACGACGACGTCGAGCCGGCCAAAACGCTTGTGCGCCTCGGCGACTGCGGCATCGACGGCTTTCTTGTCGGTGACGTCGAGCTTTATCGCGGCAATCCTGTCGCCGTATTTCTCGACGAGATCGGCGAGCGTGCCGGCATCGCGGGCGGTGGCCGCGACGCTGTCGCCGCGCGCGAGTGCAGCCTCGGCCCAGACGCGACCAAAGCCCTTCGACGATCCGGTGATGAACCAAACCTTTGATGTCATGATCTTGGAGTCCTTGCCCCTGCGGGCGTGATTTTGCGTGAAAGCGGAGGCTTCTCCGCTTTCGGGCATATACGGTCCGTCCTCTGATTTTCCAGAGGCGACCGGAATCTTTCGAAAAAGACGCCTGAATTATCAGGGATAATTCACCTGAGACGACCACGCCGGATCCTCGTGCTTCTCCCAATAGAGCGCCATCAGCCGGCTGGTGATCGGTCCGACCTTGCCGTTGGCGATCGCCCCGCCGTCGATCTCGGTCACCGGCATGATGCCGCCCGCGGTCGAGGTGATGAAGACCTCGTCGGCCTCGCGCAATGCAGTGACGCTGACATCGGCCGCGGTGGCGGCAAGACCTTGTTCGGCGCAGAGATCGAAGACGGTGCGGCGGGTTATGCCCGGCAGCACGCCAATGGAAGGCGTCGACAGCTTGCCGTCCCTGACGCAGAAGACGTTGAAGCCCGGACCCTCGGCGACATTGCCGTTGAAGTCGAGGATCAACGCGGTCTCGGCGCCGCGATCATAGGCATCGTAGAGGCCGCGCACCAGATCGAGCCAGTGGTAGTTCTTGATCGCCGGGTCGATCGAGGCCGGCGGAATGCGCATCTTGTCGCTGATGGCGACACGCAGGCCGCGCTGCAACTGCTCGGCATTGGCGACCGAGCCGAACGGCACGGCGAACGCCATGAAGCGGTTGACCGCCTGGCGCGGGTCGCGGCTGAAAGTCGGCGAGGCGCCGCGTGTGCACAGCATTTCGACATAGGCGGCGTGATGACCGGACAGCGCCACGCAATTGTGCAGGATTTCTGTCACGCTGTCGCGATCGAAGGGAATGGTCATGCGCAGCTTTTCCAGCCCGCCGAAGAAGCGCTCGAGATGCAAATCGAGGCGGAAGAAGCGGCCATTCCAGACATGCACGGTGTCGTAGGTGGCGTCGGAATGCAGAAAACCCCAGTCCAGCACCGAGATCTTGGCCTGCGACATCGGCAGGTATTGGCCATCGAGGAAGGCGACGCCCTCGGGATAGGAGTGCGGGTCGACATGGCGGTCGCCAACCACGGGCAGTTGCTTCTCGTCCTGTGTTGCCAATGTCCGGCTCATCGGGGCCTCCTGTCACGCAGGCGAGAGGCTAGCGGCGCTGGGCAGAAGGCATAGTGCCACCCGCCCGGCGCTGTTCGGCCTCCATGACGATCTGGCCGATACATTCGATCGCGATTGCCCTATCGTTCCGGGTCTGAACGGGAGGGGAAAATGGGTAGGTTTGGGGCCGTCACAGCGGCAATGATGATGTTCGCCGCTGCGGGCGACGCCCGCGCCCAGTGCGCGCGCGAAGGCGAGGAATTGTGGCAGAGCGGCCAGACCTATCGCTGCGAGAAAACCGGCGGCGAATTGACGGCGACCTTCCAGAATGTGCCTTGCGCGGTGAACGTGCCGTCGCTGAGCGGCACCTGGGTAGGCAATGGCCACCAGAGCCCGGCCGGTGAAGCCGGCGCCGACTGGGCGATCGTCATGACCATCAACGATGGCAGCGCGTCGATCGATTATCCGTCGCTCGGCTGCGGCGGATCGCTGTCGCAGAGATCAAGGGACGACATTTCGGCGGAATACCACGAGAGCATCACCTACGGTCAGGACAAGTGCATCGACGGCGGCAACATCACCGTAAGGTTTTACAAGGGCAATCTGTCCTGGATTTGGGTCGGCCACGCCGATGGCCAGCCCTACAATGCGGTCGCCGTGCTGAAGCGGAAGTAGCCGTGGTCATTCCTCCTCGTCGTCGGCGTCGAGCAGGCGGGTTGCGCGCCAGCGGGTGAGCACGATGTTGGTCGGCTCGATGACAAAGAAACGCGCCGAGTCGCGGTCATAGCCTTCGCTCAGCAGTTTTTCGTAATCGGTGTGCATGTGGCGGATATGGGCAATCGTCGCCAACCATACGGCGATGCCCGGCGGCAAGGTCTTCATGTGGACCGCGCCGGCGTCGCCGCGGATCTTCTCCATGTCGGCATAGGGCGCCAGCGGCAGAAGAGCGGTCAGCGCCTTGGCGATGGCGCGGCGGCGGCCGGTCGGCGCTGTCATCGCCGGGTCCGATCGGGCTCGTCCCGCCCTTCGATGGTCGCTTCCGCTATGGCGTCGGTCGAGACGAAATAAGGTTTGATGTCGATGACCGGCGTGCCGTCGAGCACATCGATACCGTCGAGGTCGATGCGGCCGGTGTGTTGGTCGAGCGCGACGAGCCTGGCGATGTGCAGCCCGATGGGGTTGGGGCGGGCAGGGGAGCGCAGCGAAAATACACCTTTCGCTTCAGCGGCATGGCGCGGTTTCTGCACAATCAGGTCCCGCGGCGCATGATGCAGCCAGGATAGGATGATGACGTGGCTGGCGCGCTCCAGCCCCTGCAGGCCACTTCGGTAGGCTGTGTCGATGGTCAGCACCGCCTTCTGCCCGGTCTCGCGCGCGGCGCGCATGTTCTTCGGGCAGGTTTCGCGCGTCGTCCATGGCGAGGCAATGCGGCCGATGAAGACGATCCCGCCATCAGGCGGCATCAAGGCCGGATCGTTCTCCAGCCTCTGCTCGCCTTCGCGCGCCTCGAACATCTCACGCGTTTCAGTCATGGTCCACGTCTCTTAAAACGCCACACAAGCGGCATTTTCTTGTCCGGAAGCGACATAGCGCTTGCAAGGTCGCTAAAATCGACATAAACATATGTTTATATCTTTTCAAAGAGAATACGCTGATGCATGTCTCGCTCGACACTATGGTGGATACGTTAAAGGCGGCGGCCGAATCCAGCCGATTGCGCATACTGGCACTTCTGTCGCGCGGTGACCTCACGGTTTCCGATCTTACCGAAATTCTCGGCCAGTCGCAGCCGCGCGTTTCGCGGCACCTGAAGCTGCTTCTGGAGGCCGGACTGATCGGCCGCTATCAGGAAGGGTCGTGGGCCTTCTTCCGCCTGTCGGATGCGGATTCCGCGCGTGACTTCGTCATGGGGCTGGTTTCCGGCATTCGCGGCGCCGATCCGCAGGTCGAACGCGATCTTGAGCGCCTGGCCTCGGTCAAGCGCAAGCGGCAGGACCGGGCGGTCGCGTATTTTTCCGTGAATGCGGCAAGCTGGGACCATATCCGATCGCTGCATGTGCCGGACCGCGCCGTCGAAGCCGCAATGCTGAAACTGGTCGGCAAGCGGCCGTTCCAGTCGATGCTCGATCTCGGCACCGGCACCGGGCGGCTGCTTGAAATCTTCTCGCCGCTTTATCGGCGTGGTGTCGGCATCGACATGTCGCGCGAGATGCTGACCGTGGCGCGCGCCAATCTGGACAAGGCCGGCGTTTCGAATGCGCAGGTTCGGCAGGGCGACATCTTCGCGCCGCCGGTCGAGCGCGATGCCTTCGATCTCGTCACCATCCATCAGGTGCTGCACTACCTCGACGATCCCGCCCGTGCCATCCACGAGGCGGCGCGGCTTTTGCGTCCGGCCGGACGCCTGGTCATCGTCGATTTCGCGCCGCATGCGCTGGAATTCCTGCGTGAGGAGCACGCGCATATGCGGCTCGGCTTTTCCGACCGGCAGATCGCCGACTGGTTTTCGGAAGCCGGCCTCGATCTTGAAGACAGTCAGGAATTCGAGCCGCGCGGCGGCAACGAGGCCAGGCTCACCGTAAAACTCTGGCTTGGCCGCGACCGGCGCCTCTTGATCGCCGATCCTTCCAACGACACAAGGCAGATAAGGGAAACCGCCTGATGAACCAGTTCCGCTTTTCCCGCCGCCCCGACATTGGCGATAAGGTCCGGGTTTCCTTCGAATTCTTCCCGCCGAAGACCGACGAGATGGAAGCGAGGCTGTGGGAGACGGTGACAAGGCTGGAGCCGCTGAAGCCGAAATTCGTCTCGGTGACCTACGGCGCCGGCGGCTCGACGCGGGAGCGCACCGCCCGCACTGTAAAACGCATCCTGACGGAAACCGCCATTCCTGCCGCGGCGCATCTGACCTGCGTCGGTGCAACACGCGACGAGGTCGACGCGGTCATTCAGGATTACAAATCGATCGGTATCAACCGGTTCGTGGCGCTGCGCGGCGACCCGGCCTCCGGCGTCGGCGAACCGTATCGGCCGCATCCCGGTGGTTACGAGAACGGCGCGGAGCTGGTCGCCGGGCTCAAGGCGATTGCTGATTTCGACATCTCCGTCGCGGCTTATCCGGAAAAGCACCCGCAAAGCCCCGATTTCGCCACCGACATCGAGATGCTGAAACGCAAGGTCGACAATGGCGCGACGCGGGCGATCACCCAGTTCTTCTTCGACAACGATCTCTACGAGCGCTATGTCGAGCGCGTCCGCCGCGCCGGCATCTACATCCCGATCGTGCCGGGTATCCAGCCGGTTCACAGTTTCAAGCAGGTCGCGAACTTTTCCGCGAGGGCGGGCGCGCATGTGCCCGGCTGGCTGGCGGAGCGTTTCGAAGGCCTCGACCGGGACCCGCA
>NZ_RZOM01000382.1:0-5185 GCF_003999175.1 Mesorhizobium sp. M7A.F.Ca.ET.027.03.2.1
CAGAACTTGTAGCTCAAATTGATGCCTACCGTGTTGAGCTTCACGTTCTGATCGCGATCGTTGAAGGGTTCCGCTACGTCGTAGTGCTCGGAGCCGAAATCATAGTAGCGATACTGTGCGCCGACGACGAACTTGTCGGTCAACGCGTAGTCGACGCCGGCACCCACGGTCCAGCCGACATTCGTGCGCGTGCTGGCGAACGCCGGACCCGCGACTTGCGATGTTTCGATGCCGGCAAAGGCGACGCCGCCAATGCCGTAGACCAGCAGGCGATCCATGGCGTAGCCGGCCTTGGCGTTGACCGACCCGAACCACTTGATGTCGGTGCCGAATGTGCTTCCCAGGGCCGATATCGTCGTTCCGTCGATCGAGGAATAGTTGAGGTCTGCCTCGGCGCCCAGCACCGCCTGGTCGAATTGCCACAGTCCGGCGACATGGCCGCCGACAAAACCGCCGTCAACGTCAGGTGTGGCCGAAAACGGCTCGCCCTCTGTTCCTGATATGTCGGACCGACCCCAGCCATAGCCGGCTTGCATGCCGGCATAGTAGCCGGTCCAGTCGAAGCCGGGCGCGGTCATCGGAACATCGGCCGCTGGGTCGGCGGCGAAAGCCGGCACGACCAGAGCGGCAAGAAAACCGGCACTTGCGACCATCAGGCGATACATCGAACTCCCCGAAATGACGATTCAGAAAGATCCTCGCCAGAAGGATAACCGCATTCGCCGCAATCGCAATCCCCCTGTCGCCGCACAGAATCCTCTATTTGGCGTCGATGAAATCCAGCACAGCCTGGTTATATTCATCCGGCGCTTGCAGCATGGCGAAATGACTGGCGTTGGGCAGGATAATCAGCTTCGCGCCCGGGATGGCGGAGGCGATATATTCGGTGTGTTCGCGCTTGATCGCTTCGTCATGGTCGCCGGCAACGATCGCCGTCGGCGTGGTTATCGCAGCGAGCTGCTCCTTGGTCCACGCCGGCTCGGTCTCCCACATATGGCTCATCTGCGCCACGAAGGCGTCATACTGGTCCGGTGTTTTCGACATCTTCTTGTAGTCGCGGCCGGAGCGGTCGATGTAGGCGGCAAAGGTCTTGTTGGTCATCACGCCCGGATCGACGCCGTCGGTGGTTACGTTGGCGGCTTGCGCAAAGAGCCTTGTCAGCCGCTCCGGATGATGCAGTGCGATGTCGATACCGATAATTCCGCCATCGCTCCAGCCCACGAGCGCGGTCTTGTCGATCTTCAGGTAATCGAGCAGCGCCAGATAGTCCGACGCCATCAAGTCATAGCCATAGGGCTGCTCGGTGCGGGTGGAGCGGCCGTGACCACGGCTGTCGGCGACTATCACCTTGTGCGTCTTGGAAAACGTGGCCACCTGGCTGGCCCAGATGTCGGCGTGGCCGAGGCCGCCATGGATGAGCAGCACGGGGTCGCCCGCTCCGAAAACGACGTAGTACATCTGGATGCCGTTCACCGGCGCATATCCGCTCTGATCGGGTTTGGGCATGGCCGCAGGCTCCGGCAAGGTCTGCCAACGTTCCTCGGCGGCGGCAAAAGCGCTCGAGGCGGCGAACAAGATGACGATGGCGAACACTTTGCAAAAACGGGTCATGTTTCCCCCTTACGGCTCGGTCCGTAGCCAGCATCGCGCTTTGGCCAGATTAGTCAACAAGCTCAGTCTGCCGCGGTGTGTTGGCCCGACGGCTCTGGCGGCGCCCGCCGACATTTGCGAGACTGGCAACAACCGAAGGAATCGCGAATGACGAAAGCAACGCCCGCAAAACCCAGACCGTGGACCGAGATGGCGACACATCTGGTCGATGTCGCCATGGGGCGCAAACCCGCTGACCTGGTCGTCCGCAACGGCCGTTGGGTGAACGTCCATTCGGGCGAGATCATCGCCGGCACCGACATCGCCATTGCCGGCGGTCGTTTCGCTTATTGCGGCCCGAACGCCAGCCATGCCATCGGCCAGGGCACCAAGGTGGTCGACGCCGGCGGGCGCTATCTGGTGCCCGGCCTCTGCGACGCGCATATGCATGTCGAGAGCGGCATGGTGACGGTGACCGAGTTCTGCCGGGCCGTTATTCCGCACGGCACCACCTCTATGTTCATCGACCCGCACGAGATCGCCAATGTGCTTGGCCTGCCGGGCGTGCGGCTGATGCATGACGAGGCCGTCGCCATGCCCATCAACGTGCATGTACAGATGCCGTCCTGCGTGCCCTCGGCGCCCGGGCTGGAGCATGCAGGCGCCGAGTTGACGGTCGCCGATGTCGCGGAGGCAATGAGCTGGGAAAACATCATCGGTCTTGGCGAAGTGATGAATTTCCCCGGCGTCGCCGCCAACGATCCTGTCATGTCGGGCGAGATCGCCGCGACGGTGAAAGCGGGGAAAACGGTCGGCGGCCACTATGCCTCGCGCGATCTCGGCCTGCCGTTCCATGGCTATGCCGCCGGCGGTCCCGAGGACGATCATGAGGGCACACGCGCCGAGGATGCCATCGCCCGTGTGCGCCAGGGCATGAAGGCGATGCTGCGGCTCGGCTCGGCCTGGTACGACGTCGCCTCGCAGATCAAGGCGGTGACGGAGAGCGGCATCGACCCGCGCAATTTCATCCTGTGCACCGACGACAGCCATTCCGGCACGCTGGTCCAGGAAGGCCATATGGACCGCGTGGTGCGCCACGCCATCCAACAGGGGTTGAAGCCGGTGACGGCGATCCAGATGGCGACGCTCAACACCGCCCAGCATTTCAGACTCGAGCGCGAGATCGGCTCGATCGCGCCGGGGCGGCTGGCCGACCTGCTGATCGTCTCGGATCTCGCCGCAATGACCATCGACGAGGTCTATGCACGCGGCGTCAGGCTGGCCAAGGGCGGCAAGCTCGAAATCGACATTCCGGCCTATGATTACCCGAAGACGGCGAAGAACACCGTCAAGCTCGGCAAGAAGCTGAAGGGCGGCGACTTCGATATCGTTGCTCCCAAAGGCGCAAACGAGGTGCGGGTGCGTGTCATCGGCGTCATCGAGAACCAGGCGCCGACGCGCGCGCTGGAGGCCGATCTGCCGGTCGAGGACGGGCTGGTCGCCATGGACCGCCGCAACGACATCTGCCAGATCGCGCTGGTCGAGCGCCACCGGGGCACGGGCGGCGTCACCAACGCCTTCGTTTCCGGCTTCGGCTATATGGGCGACTGCGCCATGGCGTCCAGCGTCGCGCATGACGCCCATCACATCATCTGCGTCGGCACCAACAAGCAGGACATGGCGCTGGCCGTCAATCGCTTGGGTGCGGTCGGCGGCGGCGTCGTGCTGTTCTCCAAGGGCAAGGAACTGGCGCTGGTCGAAATGCCGATCGCCGGGCTGATGTCGGACGAGCGGGCCGAGATCGTCGCGGCCAAGGCAGAGAAGCTCACCGAGGCGATGCGCAAGATGGGCTGTTCGCTGAACAACGCCTACATGCAGCACTCGCTGCTGGCGCTGGTCGTCATCCCCGAACTCAGGATTTCCGATGTCGGCCTGATCGACGTGACGACATTCCAGAAGGTCGATCTGTTCGTCTAGGATTGTTGATATTCAGGCCATGCCGGCCTGCAAGTAGCGATTTTCTGCGCTTCCGGTGCTCACGTACTTAAGTACGCTCCGCTCCGGTTCTCGAAAACCACCACTTTCGGCTCGGCCTGACCCGAACTCAACAATCCTAGGGCCAATGTCGCCCGCTGGCTCACCCGCCGGTGGCGATGGTCAGCACCTTGAACGGCGTGGTGATGACGATTTCCGCGACCGACCCGACGGCCTTGCCGAGGCCCTGGCCGAGATTGTTGAGCTGAGTCGGGACGGGCTCGTCCGAGGCAAGGCCGGCAGGCGCCCGCAGCCGGTCGCCGAGCAGTTGCACCAGCATCGGGTTGTCGGCGAATTTGGCGTGGTTGAGGCGGTCGCCGCCCTTGGCCTGGGAAAGGTCGACCACCGACACGCCATAGCTGGCGAGGTCGGCCACATCGCCGTAATCGCCGACGCGCGGCTTATCGCCCGAGATCAGGGAGGACAGCTTGAGAGCCCGGTCATCCGCCGAGAGCAGGATGGCGAATGGCTTGTCGGGTTTGCCGTAACGGATCATCTGTTTCTTGAACACGTCGACATCGATGTCGGGCGAGGCCAAGATGACGTAACCGAGTTTGTCGTCGAGATCGCGATCGCCGGTGATGGCAAGCTGGCGCAGAGCCTCCATGGTCACCCAGGTCCCCATCGAATGGGCGATGATGTCGATGCTCTTGACCTTGGTCTTGGCAAGCATCCTGAGCGTCGCCTCGAGGTCGTCGCGCGCTGCGTTGGCGCTTTCCTTGTCGTAGATGTAACCCGTGGTCTTGCCGCTCGATGCCCACGAGAACAGCACCGGCGTGCCGGGATATTTCGTGTCGTGGGCGATCTGCGTCAGCCGGTAGATGCCGTCATCGAAGCCGTTGTTGAAGCCGTGCACGAAAACCAGCGCACGGTCGCCGCGCATGGCGATGTCGGCGCCGACCGCCTTGGCGAATTGCGGCGCGCCTTCATAGAAGGTGACGTCCTTGGCGGTGAAATCCTTGGCCGGATTGCTGTTCGCGGATCCCTTGGCCCGCTCGATGGCGCCGACCTGATGGATTTTCGGGACGGTGACGTCGACACGGGCAAAGCTGGTGGTCAGCGAGCGATCGCCGTCGAACACCTGTCGCGGGTCCTTGGTTGCCCTCTGGCGTGTCGTGGCGACGAAGATTTCATGCGTGGCCACGATGTCGGAAGCGGGCACCGTGACCGTCGTCTTGTTGAGCAGGTCGTGCGTTTTGCCGCCGGCGCAGCCGGTGACAGCGAGCGCCAATGCAACGACGAGATAACTCTTCGAACGCATGGTCATACGCCGGCTCCCGCAAAGGGGGACGTCAAACGCATGACGTCGCTGGCTATTCCGATAAGGCCGGAGACCGGCGCGGTCCAGTTCAAAGTGAATCGATACATCCGCAATGGTGAACAGGCACGGCGAAAACCGCGGGACCGCATCTATTGTCCAAGCAGGCTGATGCGGTCTGTCACGTCACGGTCGCTGGCAAAGCCGTCATCCTCGCGTAGCCGCTGGCCGATCATCTTCACCAGCGTCGGATTGTCGGCGAACTTCGTATGGTTGAAGCTGTCCGATCCCTTGACCTTGGAC
>NZ_RZOM01000383.1:0-5170 GCF_003999175.1 Mesorhizobium sp. M7A.F.Ca.ET.027.03.2.1
CGCCAGTGTAGTCCGCAGCGACTGGGCCGGCGTCACCGCCAGCACACAGTCGGCACCGTCGAGCGCGGCCTGGATGTTGCTCGTCGCCACGATGCCGGGCTGGAGCGTGATGCCCGGCAGGTAGCGTGGATTTTCGCCGCGGTCGATCGCGGCGACGGTCTCCGGATCGCGCGCGTAAAGGCGAACAAAATGCCCGGCGCGCAGCATGGCCAAGGCCAAGGCAGTGCCCCAGGCCCCGCCGCCGAGCACGGCAACGCGCCAGCCGGTCGGCGCGGTGTCGTTGCCGTTCGTTGCCCGCTCGTTCATGCCTTGGCTCCGCGCCGGCCGGAGCCGACCATCGGCGCCGAGACACTGTCCAGCGGCCAGCGCGAGCGCGGCACGAAATCGAAGCCGTTCTCCTGCGCCATGCCTTCGCGCAGCCGCTCGATGCCGGCCCAGGCGATCATAGCCGCATTGTCGGTGCAAAGCTTCAGCGGCGGTGCGATGAAGGTGAAGCCGGTCTCGGCACAGAGCCGCTCCAGCATGATCTTGATCGTGCGGTTGGCGGCGACACCACCGGCAACGACGAGGGCCGGGTTTTTCGTGCCGGGAAATGTCTCGCGAAAGCGCGTCAGCGCGCGGGAGACACGGTCGGCCAGCGCATCGGCCACCGCCGCCTGGAACGAAGCGCAGATGTCGGCGACGTCCTGGTCGCTCAGCGGCGCAATGGCGCTCGCCGCCTGGCGCACGGCGGTCTTGAGGCCGGAGAAGGAGAAGTCGGGCTGGGCCGAGCCCTTCATCGGTCGCGGAAAGGCAAAGCGCGAGGCGTTGCCGGCTTGTGCCGCCTTTTCGACATTCGGCCCGCCGGGATAGGGCCGGCCGAGCATCTTGGCCGTCTTGTCGAAGGCTTCGCCGAGCGCGTCGTCGATGGTCGTTGCCCAGCGCCGGTAATCGCCGACTCCCCGCACGGCGACGATTTGCGTATGGCCGCCGGAGACCAGCAGCAAGAGATAGGGAAAGTCGAGCCCGTCGGTCAGCCTTGCGGTCAGCGCATGGCCTTCGAGGTGGTTGATGGCGATCAGCGGCTTGTTCGCCGCAGCGGCAATCGCCTTGGCGGTCATCAGCCCGACGATCAGTCCGCCGACAAGGCCGGGGCCGGCGGTGGCGGCAATCGCATCGATATCGGCGAGTGCTGTGCCCGAATCGGCAAGGGCCGCCTCGATTATGCCGTCCAGCGCCTCGACATGGGCGCGCGCGGCGATTTCCGGCACGACACCGCCGAATGCGGCATGCTCCTCGATCTGGCTGAGCACGATGTTGGACAGGATTTTTGGCGCGGCGTAGCCGTCGATGGCCACCACGCTGGCGGCGGTCTCGTCACAACTCGTCTCTATGCCCAGCACGCGGATCAATTCGTCGCTGTCCCTAAAGATTGTATCATGGGGCTTTCCCCGTTAGGAGAACCCCGGAAAAGCCTCGCTTGCCGGGGGGTTATCACGGACTGCGCGCCATGCAAACAATCTTGAGAATCGGAACACGCGGCAGCCCGCTGGCGCTGGCACAGGCGCATGAAGCGCAGGCGCGGCTGATGGCCGCGCATGGCATGCCGGCGGAGGCGTTCGAGGTGGTCGTCATCTCGACCAGCGGCGACCGCATCCAGGACCGGCCGCTGTCGGAAGCCGGCGGCAAGGGCCTGTTCACCAAGGAGATCGAGGAGGCGCTGCTGGCGGGCCGGATCGACATCGCCGTGCATTCGTCGAAGGACATGCCGACGCAACTGCCCGACGGTCTCGAACTCTCGGCCTTCCTGCCGCGCGAGGATGCACGCGACGCCTTTGTCGGCAAGGCGGCGAAGACGATCGCCGAACTGCCGCGCGGGGCGAAAGTCGGCTCGTCGTCGCTGCGGCGGCAAGCGCTGATCCGCCGGATGCGGCCGGATCTCGACGTGGTGATGTTCCGCGGCAATGTGCAGACGCGGCTGCGCAAGCTCGAAGAAGGCGTCGCCGCCGGCACGATCCTGGCCTATGCCGGGCTGAAGCGGCTTGGGCTCGAGCATGTCGTCACCGATCTGATACCGCTCGATGTCTTCCCGCCGGCGCCGGGGCAAGGTGCGATCGGTATCGAAACCCGTATCGGCGACCGCGATGTCGAAAAAATGCTGGCAGCCGTCCATGATGTACCGACCGGCCAGGCGCTGGCCTGCGAGCGTGCCTTCCTGGCGGCGCTCGATGGCTCCTGCCGCACACCGATCGCCGGCTATGCGGCGATCGAGGCCGGAAAACTGTCTTTTGCCGGGCTGATCATCTCGCCCGACGGCACGCAGTCGCACACGGTCGAGCTGCAGGGGCCGGCGCAAGACGCCGCCCGCATCGGCGGTGAAGCGGCCCGGAGTGTGCGCGCCAAGGCCGGCGAAAAGTTCTTCGACGGCTGGCTCTGAAATGCTTCGCGTCCTGGTGACCAGGCCGGAACCGGGTGCCTCGCGCACAGCGCATCGGCTTGAGGAGGCAGGTTTTCAGCCGGTTCTTTTGCCCCTGACCGAAACAAAGGCGTTGCCTGCCGCCGCCGGACTGATCCCGGACGATGCCGTCGCGGTGGCCGTCACCAGCGCCAATGCCATGCGTCATGCGCCGGAAGAAATCATCGCGACGCTCGCCGCCTTGCCTTGTCATGCGGTCGGCAAAAGGACGGCGCAAGCGGCGCTTCGAGCGGGGTTTTTGTCGGTCAGTGAAGGCCCGGGCGATGCGGAGGCGCTGGCCGACAGTCTCGCCGTCGATTTTTCTGGAAAGACGATTGTCTACCTCTGCGGGCGCGTGCGTTTTCCGGCGTTGGAACAGAGGCTCGGGACGGCGGGCGTTCGGGTCCACGCCGTCGAGACCTATGACACGCTGGCAGTGGGGTATTCGGACGAAGTCATCCTCGAACGCCTGTCGGGGCAACCTGCCGACGCGGTGTTGCTCTATTCAGCCAAGGCGGCGGCGGCGATGCAGACCTTGGCAAGACGGCCCGCTCTGCGCGGTCTCTTCGAAAAAACATGGGTTTTTGCGCTTTCCACTCGCATCGCGGCAGCCTTCGACGGTGTCGCCAGCGAAAGGATCCGCATTGCCGCGCAACCCGACGAGGATGTGCTGCTGGCGCTTTTGCAGGCGCCGCGCTGAGCCGCGTCATCACACCGCCCCTTTTCACCGCTTGGTGATGTGCTAGACCCTTTCTGAACCATCATGCGCCGCTAGGCGTTGAGACGAAGCGAATTGTGCGGAGCCCAGGCATGGTCAAGACGCCGAAGATGCGACACTCGAAAAGCCGCCGCGAGCCGGTGACCATCGATCTCGAGCCGGGCGCCGTCTCACGCATCGCCGACGAGGACGCCGCCACGCAGGAGGCCCGGACAGACGAGGCGAAGGCCGAGGAAGCAGCGAACGCTTCGCAACCCGAGGTTCCCGAAGAGCCGGTTCACGCCGACCAGACCGATCTCGAGCCCTGGGAGCATACCGACGCCCGGGCCGAACCGGAGCAGCCGCCGGCAGCGGCGACAAAGCCCGCTAGCGAGGCCGAGATCCCCTATCCCGGATCGTCCGACGAGCCCGGATCGTCCCACGGTCCCGGATCGTCCGATGCGCCGGCCGGCAAGACCAAAGCCTACGACTACAGTTTCGAGGACGCATCGGCGAAGCGCACGCAGACCGACGGCAACAAGGCGAAACCCGAGACACGGGACGAGAAAATGGCGCCACCCCTTGAAAAGCGCGGCGGCCTCAACGGCGTCGCCGCCGGCATCATCGGCGGCGTCATCGCGCTGGTCGGCGCCGGCGGGCTGCAATTTGCCGGCCTGCTTGGCGCGCCGGGTTCCGGTGCCGGCGTCTCGCTCGATGGCGTCAACGGCGACATCGCCTCGCTGAAGACCGAAATCGCCGGTTTGAAGGACGCCGGCGGCAACGGCGATGGAGCGGCGAAGATGGTCGGCCTGTCCTCGGGCCTTGAACAGGTCAAGGCCGATGTGGCGGCGCTGAAATCGGCTGTCGAGAAAGGTGGAGCAGGCGACGCGGCCGGGGTCGCCGCACTGGGCGACAAGGTCGCGCAGATCGAGACGGCGGTCGCCGCCCTCGGCAAGGCCGGCAGCTCGGCACCGGTCGATCTCGGTCCGCTCAACGAGAAACTGGCTGGCCTCGACGCGCTGGTGAAGTCGGCCGGCGAGGCTACGACGGCGCAGGAGGGCCGGCTGACAGCGCTGGAGCAGTCTGTGTCGCAGCTGTCCGGCAAGGTCGAGGCGGCGGCGGGGCAGCCGAAGGTAGCGCTTGCCATCGCGGCGTCGGCCTTGAAGGCGGCGCTCGAGCGTGGCGGGCCGTTTTCGGCCGAACTCGAAACCCTCGCGGCAATTTCGCCCGATGCGCCGCAGCTTGCGGCACTGCGCCCCTATGCTGAAAAGGGCGTTCCGACCCGCGCCGAGATCGCATCGCAGGCTGATGCCGCCGCCAATGCCATGGTCACTGCCGCGACGCCCGTCGATGAGAATGCCGGCTTCCTGCAGAATCTGATGTCGAGCGCCGAATCGCTGGTCAAGGTCAGGCCGATCGGCGCCGTCGAAGGCGCCGGCGCACCGGAAACCGTCGCGCGCATGGAGGCGGCGGTCAACCAGGGCGACTACGCGAAGGCACTCAGCGAGTATGAAACGCTGCCCGAGGCCGCCAAGGCCGCTGGCGCGGACTTTGCCGGCAAGCTGAAGGCACGCATCGAGGTCGAAACCCAGGTCGATGCGCTGATCTCGGGCGCGATGAAGGCATGAGGGCAACACAATGATCCGCCTGCTCGCCTTCCTCATCGTCGTTTTCGCGCTCGGGCTGGGCTTTGCCTGGCTGGCCGACCGGCCGGGCGACATGGTCGTCACTTTCAACGGCTATCAATACCAGGTCAGCCTGATGGTGGCGGCGGTGGCCGTCGTTGCCGTGGTCGCCGCGGTGATGATCCTGTGGTGGCTGCTCAAGTCGCTGTGGAACAGCCCCTACACCATCTCGCGCTATTTCCGCGTCCGCCGCCGCGACCGTGGCTATCAGGCGCTGTCGACCGGCATGATTGCCGCCGGCGCCGGTGATGGCGCGCTGGCCCGCAAGAAGACCAAGGAAGCCGCCAAGCTGATCCGTTCCGACCAGGAGCCGCTGATCCACCTGCTGGAAGCGCAGGCGTCGCTGCTCGAAGG